>PAZL01000001.1 GCA_002715485.1 Aequorivita sp.
ATCGCATTTTCCATTAATAATAAATTTATTATTGGACTACTTACCTTAGCGCTGATAGGGACGGGTATTTGGTCCATGATGACCGTCAACCTGGGATCGGTGCCAGATATTACTAACAACCAGGTTCAGGTGATCACCCAATCACCTAATCTTGCAACAGAAGATATTGAACAATTTGTAACCTATCCTGTAGAACTCTCAATGGGGAACCTGCCCGGGGTTACGGAAATACGATCTGTTTCCCGGTTTGGCCTTTCCGTGGTTACAATTGTTTTTGAGGACGATATGGGCATTTACAAACCCCGTCAACTGGTTCAGGAAAAACTGAACGAAGTCAGGGACCAAATACCTGAAAAATTTGGAAGTCCCGCTATGGGGCCCATTACTACAGGTTTGGGTGAGATTTATCAATATACGATAAAGCCCCAAAAAGAGTATGACACCGTTTATTCCCCTACGGAATTGCGTACCATCCAGGATTGGATCGTAAAGCGTCAAATGACCCTCGTCGAAGGTGTAGTAGAGGTAAATTCATTTGGGGGCTCTATAAAACAATATGAAATTGCCATTAATCCCGAAAAACTGAATGCGTTAAACGTTTCTATTTCCCAAGTCTTCGATGCCCTGCAAAAAAATAATGTTAATACAGGCGGTGCATATATAGAAAAAAATAATATGGCCAATTTTATCCGTGGTGAGGGTTTAATCAGGTCACTAGATGATATAAAATCTATTGTTATCAAGAATGAAAATGGAGTGCCTGTAACAATTGGAGATGCAGCTGAAGAGGTCCAGTTTGGTAGCCAGGTACGCTATGGTGCTTTTACCCAGGACGGCCGTGAAGCTGTTGGCGGTATGGTGCTCATGTTGAAAGGTGCAAATCCTAATAAAGTAATTGCAAATGTTCAGGATCGTATGGAGACGGTAGAACAATCTTTGCCTGAAGGTTTATCAATAGAACCCTTCCTTGACAGAAGTGTTTTAATTGAAAGAACTACGAGTACCGTGACCCAGAATCTTCTGGAAGGTGCTTTAATCGTGATTTTTGCCCTGGTGATACTATTAGGTAGCTTAAGAGGTGGACTTATAACAGCGACTACCATTCCTTTATCACTTCTTTTTGCTTTTATATTAATGAAGCAATTTAATGTCTGGGCCAATCTAATGAGTTTGGGAGCTATTGACTTTGGAATTATTATAGACGGTGCTGTGATCATCATTGAGGGTACGGTATATGAAATACAAAAACGGATGCGTTCCGGCAAAATAAAATTTAATAAGGCTAAAATGGATGAAGTAGCCTATGATGCCGGAAGTACGATGATGGGTTCCGCCTTTTTTGGACAAATTATCATTCTTATCGTATTTGCGCCCATTCTTTTTCTAACGGGGGTAGAAGGGAAAATGTTTCGGCCAATGGCATTTACTTTTGGTTTTGCCATGATAGGTGCTATTTTCTTATGCCTTACCTATGTCCCTATGATGTCTGCTTTATTTATGAAACCAATTCAGAATAAAAAGAACTGGTTTGGAAAGTTTGAACGCTGGCTGGAAAAAGTTAGTGATAAAATTATTGGAGGGATTCAAAAAGGATACATGCCTTTATTAAAAGGAGCTTTAAGATTGAAGTTCATAGTATTGGGGTCTGCGGTTGTCTCACTTATAGTAGCCGGTTTTATCTTTTCCAGAATGGGAGGGGAATTTGTCCCTCAACTTGATGAAGGGGATATCGCCATGCAGGCGTTAATCAGGCCTGGAAGTGGGTTGAGTGAAACAATCGATGTTTCCACAAAAATAGAAGATATCCTTCTTGAGAATTTCCCGGAAGTAGAAACCGCCGTAGCGAGGATTGGGGTTGCCGATATCCCTACTGATCCAATGCCTATGGATATTGCCGATATGTTTATTGTATTAGAGAAGGATATGGATAATTGGACTTCGGCAAGTTCTAAAGAGGAATTGATAGAAAAGATCAAAGAGAAACTTAATGAAGAACTTACGGGAGTCAACCTGGTTTTTAGCCAGCCTGTAGAGCTTCGTTTTAATGAACTGCTTACCGGGGTCAGGGAAGATGTTGCGGTAAAATTATATGGCGAAGATTTAGACCTTCTTGCTGAAAAAGCTGATAAAATGGCTGAAATAATACAGACTATACCGGGCGTAGGAGATGTGAACCCTGAACGAACATCTGGTCTTCCACAAATGACGGTGCGGTTTAATCGTAAAAAAATTGCGCAATATGGATTGGACATTGAAAAGATTAACGATTATATAAGTGCAGCTTTTGCCGGAGGAACGGCCGGAGTGATCTTTGAAGGGGAAAAGCGGTTTGATATGGTAATACGTTTTGATGAGGCGCACCGCCAAAGCATTGATGATTTACGTACCCTCTATATAGATCTGCCGGATGGAACCCAGGTTCCGATTAAGGAAGTAGCTGATATTAGTTATGTACCGGGTCCTATGCAAATTTCCAGGGATAACACCTTTAGAAGAACCTATGTGGGAGTTAATGCCCGCGGGAGGGATGTGGAATCTGTGGTAAATGACATCCAGCAAAAATTGGATGAAGAGTTAGATTTACCTCCAGGATATTACATTACTTATGGTGGGGAGTTTGAAAACCTTCAAAGAGCAAAAGGGCGTTTACAAATAGTAGTGCCCATCGCTCTATTTCTGATATTCGTGCTTCTGTACTTTGCACTCCAATCTTTTTCCCAATCAATTATGATCTATATAGCCATTCCACTGGCGGCTATTGGAGGAATATTTGCTCTTTGGTTAAGAGATATGCCGTTTAGTATTTCAGCTGGTGTAGGCTTCATTGTATTGTTTGGGGTTGCCGTTTTAAACGGGCTGGTGCTTATTAACAGGTTTAATTCCTTAAAAGAAGAAGGGGTAACCAGTATAAAAGATAGAATTTTTACAGGAACCAAAGAACGAATACGACCTATTATGTTAACAGCAACAACAGATATTTTTGGATTTCTGCCGATGGCTTTTTCATCGTCAGCAGGAGCTGAAGTACAACGACCCCTTGCTACGGTTGTTATTGGTGGCATGCTTACAGCTACCTTACTTACGCTGGTTGTTCTTCCTGTCCTTTATACATTTGTAGAGAAGAGACGAGAGAAAAAGGAACAGAACAAGCTTGGTTCTTCCAATTCACGATCTTTAGCCACAATTTTGATAATTGGCTTGATGTTAGGCGGAACCTTTTCCGTAAATGCACAATCTGATGAAATGTCATCGGAAAATCCAATACAGGATTCTTTACAAACTATTAGTTTGGAAGAGGCTAAAGAAATGGCAATCCAAAACTTTCCGCAATTAAAAGCTGCTCAACTTGAAATTGAAAGTGAGGAAGTATTGCGTAAAACCGCCTATGATTTTGGAAATACCCAAATCTTTACAGGAAAAGAAGAGGTAGGAAATGGCTCTGATGGGATCTATACCCAAATTGGTGTTCAACAACAAGGCATAGATGTTTTTGGAATAGCTCCCCGTTTGAAATTACAGAAAGAAAGGGTGGCCCTTGCTGAAAATGCTTTAGAACTAAATACCTTAGAAGTGGAACGTGAAGTAAGCAGGGCCTGGGCTTCAGTTTATACAAGTAAAAAGAGGTATCGGGTATATAAGAAAATGGATTCAATTTTTGAAGACATTGAAAGAGCAGCACGAATCAGGTATGAAACAGAAGCTACCTCTAAACTGGAGTATCTTGCTACTTCAAATCAGGGGAATGAGGTGAAAATACAGTTAGAACAAGCTTATAGAGATTACCTGAAATCATTACAGCGTCTAAATTTATGGTTTGTTAGTGATACGATCTATGATGTACCAGATTTGCCTGTTGAAACTTTAGACGAACCTTTAAACTTTCTGGTAGAGTCGCTTGAAAATCATCCGTTGCTGCAGGTTTCGGAACAAAGGATAGATGTTGCCAAAGCGGTTACCAGAGAACGAAAATCTGAATTTTTGCCCAAATTTCAGGGTCAGTACGGTAGGCAGGAAATAGCCGGGCAATCGGGTTTCTTCCAATATCAAATAGGAATTCAAATTCCGCTGTTTTTTGGGCCGGAATTAGGCCGTACACAGGAAGCACAAGTAAATAGACAGATTGCAGAGCAAAACTTTTATCAGGATAAAATCGAACTGGAAACCGCCTATAAAAATATGCGTGAAGACTATATCAAATGGAGAAACTCATGGAATTATTATAGGGATGAAGCACTTCCGCTGGCCAAAGAGCAACAAGGTGGATCAGTGCTGGCCTTTAAGGAAGGCGCTATCGATTATGTGACATTTCTCCAAAATATAAGAGATGCCATTAGAATCGAGGTAAATGCCTGGAGTGCTTTTAACGATTATCTCGACAGCCGTTACCAACTGGAATATTACCTTAAGAATTCAAATTAAAAATTAAAATAAGAAAATCGATATGAATACAAGATCAATAAATATTTTAATGCTTGCCTTATCACTTACATTGTTTTTGGGGTGTGAAGAAAATTCTAATTCGGAAAAAGATACTCAGGAGACTAAAGCATCGGATTCTAAAGAAACAAAAGGTCACAATGAAGAAGAAGGCGGGATGCGCTCGGTACATCTTTCAGAGATGAAATTTAATAGTTTGGGAATCAAAGTAGATACCTTACCTAAGAAAGCATTATCAGGAATAGTNGAAGCNAATGGNCAANTNGAAGTNCCNCCTCAATACGAAGCTACNGTNACGGCNGTCTTAGGCGGNAATATNANTTCAATAAAAGTTATTGAAGGTGATAAGGTAAATAAAGGTCAGGTACTAGCGTATCTATCCCATCCCAATTTGACAAAAATACAAACGGACTATATCAATGCCTATAACCGGATGCAGTTTTTAGAAAAGGAATTTGCAAGACAGAAGCGATTATACGAGGCAGAAGTTGGTTCAGGAAAGTCATTTCAACAAACCCAGGCAGATTTTCAGTCGGTAAAGGGAGAGGTAAGTGGTTATGAATCCCAATTAAGACAGTTAAACCTGGGTGCCTCCCAGGTAAGAAATGGCACCCTGTATGAATATATTCCGGTAGTAAGCCCTATCGAAGGCTATATAGAAAAAGTAAAGGTGCAAATTGGCCAATATGTAGAACCGCAAACCAACATGTTTATGGTGGTGGATAATGAACACGTGCATGCCGATCTAATGGTTTTTGAAAAGGATATTTATAAGGTGGAGGAAGGCCAAAAGATTGCTTTTACACTGGAATCAGTTCCCGGAAGCAATCTTACAGGAAAAATATATTCTGTGGGGAAGCAATTTGAACAAAACCCCAAAGCGGTACATGTTCATGCAGAGATAGATAATAAGGAAGATTATCTCATTCCAGGAATGTATATCAAAGGCAAAATCAGGACAGGAGAAGAAGCAGTACCTGCTCTACCTGAAGATGCAGTGATAGAAGAAGAGGGAAATCCTTACATCTTTACAGCTCAAAAACACCAGGAAGAAGGTAAAACAGAATGGGAATTAAAACCGGTGCAGGTAAGAACTGGAATAAATGAAGATGGATGGATTGAAATTAAACTGCTGGAGCCACTTCCGGAAGGTACCTTGGTTGCTTATAACAATGCCTATTACCTGGTCTCTGAAATGCAGAAAAGCCAAACCTCTCATGGTCATTAAATAGAGCTTTAAAAATTTAGATGGGTGGGCTCTCTGTAAAATGTTTGTCTTAATTAAAATTCCAGAGGGTTCATCCTTAATAAAAAATTAATAAAACAGCGATGAAAGAAATAAAAGCATTTATAAAACCAAAATGTGTTCAAAAAGTGATAGAATCTCTTAGCGAAAGCGGATTCAAAAGTATGACACTGTCCCAGGGGGAAGGTACCGGAGCGTTTAAAGCAAAAGGTGCGTCACCTTCTTTGGATTTCCGTGTCACCGACAGACCGGTGGTAAAGTTAGAACTGGTATGTCAAAACGAAGAAGCACAATCAGCAATAGATATTATCCTTGAGAATGCTAAAACAACAGAACCCGGTGACGGGATCATTTACCTTTCCGATATTGAAGATGCCTTCCGAATTAAAACTGGAGAATCTTTGAAACGATCTGGATTAAAAAACGATGGAAATGAGTGATATCGAAAAAATTTTAGAGGCACATGAAGTTCGGCCAACAGCCATGCGTATCCTGATCTATAAATTCATGGCTAAAAAAGATAGGGCTGTAACCCTTACCGAAATTGAAAATGCCTTTGGAAAAGCAGATCGGGCTACGTTATCTCGAACAATCCGCACATTTGAAGCAAAGGATATTGTACATCAAATAGATGATGGCACAGGCATACCAAAATATGCGCTCTGTGAAAGTGATTGTAATTGCGAAGTAGAACAGGACTTACACATCCACTTTCACTGTAATAATTGTGATGAAACTGTTTGTTTAACCGATCATAAGATTCCACATATTAACCTACCAGAGGGATATATGCCAGAAAATGTAAACCTGGTAGTAAAGGGAATATGTGAGAAATGTAGTGGTGTTTAATTTTATGAAATGACCAAGGCCGAAATAGCACTTAAAAACAACGGGATTAGACCTACCAAAATGAGATTATTTATATATAAATATCTCAAAAGGAAGTTTTATGCCGTTACATTAAGAGAAATAGAATCGGCTTTCATAAAAAAAAGCGAACATACTGGGGATAGAACAACTATTTATCGGAATGTGAAATTACTTCAAAAGAAAGGGATTATACATCAGATAGATGATGGAACGGCTGTCGCAAAATATGCATATTCTGGTAAGAATTCCCTGGATCTACACTTACACCTTCATTGTATGAATTGCAGCAAAACCTTCTGTTTGCCCAATAGAGTTCCACAAGAAAATTTACCTGACAAATATGAAATAACCGATGTAAATTTAGTTCTGAAGGGAGAATGTGTAAAATGCCAACAAGCAAAGAAGCAAAAATATAGTAAAGAATAATTTCCATATAAAAACTTAAACAATGATACGAATCCAGAATGTCGAAAAAAACAATTTGATATCCGCTACTATCAGTGGTAAAATATCTAAGGAGGATATAGAGAAAATCCATCCGTTGATACATAATATTGTCAAAAATGGGGATAAAGTGGATTTCTTTTTTGAGCTGGTTAACTTTAAAGGCTTTGATCTAAAGGGGTTTTGGGAAGATTTGAAGGTTGATGCCATCCATATTTCAGATTATGGAAAGATGGCCTTTGTGGGTGAAAAAGAATGGCAGCAATGGGCTGCTAAAGCCACTGATTTTTTTACAAGCTCGGAAGTTAAATATTTCGACTTTACCGAAAAGGAAGAAGCTAAAAGATGGATATTAAACCAATAGGGATATGAAAAAGCTACAACTAAAAATTCCGGTACTACTACCTCAGGTGCCTAATGAAAAAGATACTTGTGTGCAAAGGCTCATTGCTGAATTAGAGGCCAAAGAAGGCCTTGAAAAGGTACATATAGCAGAAGATCAGGAAGATACGGTGCCACAACTGTGCTTTCATTATGATCCGGACATTATCTCTATTGACCGAATTCAATCTTTGGCGGAAAATGCCGGGGCAGAAATTACGGAAAAATATGGTCATTTTCTTTTAGAGGTTGAGGGGATTAGGCATACCCGCCATGCAAGAACTATAGAAAAGAATCTGCTGAATATCGAAGGCGTTTTGGAAGCTTCCGCCAATGCCGGAGGAATGATCCGTTTAGAATATGATAAGCGTGAGACCAGTTTTGAAGCTATAAATGCGAGACTTGAAAAGGAAAGTCTACAAGTTGAAAAAAGCTCCTCTGGCCATGAAAATGGTTTTGAATCTACAGAAAAAGCTTCTAAGAAATTAAGTAAACGAGATAAAAGGGGCAAAGAACACAACCATAAAGATAAGGGTGTCCAAAATCATAACGAAGGTGATAGCCACGGAGGCGGGGAAGAACATTCACACGCCCACGGAGGTATTTTTGGAAAAAACACAGAACTTATTTTTGCCATTATTTGTGGTGTTTTACTGGGAATAGGATTTGGTTTATCCTTTGTAGATTCAGTTCCCCAATGGATTAGCCTTTCACTTTATATTGGAGCCTATTTCTTTGGAGGATTTTATACTGCAAAAGAAGCTGTGGAGACAGTAGTCAAAGGTGGTTTTGAAATCGATTTTCTCATGCTGGTTGCAGCTATTGGAGCGGCTATACTAGGGGAATGGGCAGAAGGGGCCTTGTTATTATTTCTCTTTAGCCTGGGGCATGCCCTGGAGCATTATGCCATGAACAAAGCACGAAAATCTATAGCCGCCTTGGCAGAACTAGCGCCAAAAACAGCTTTGGTTAAAAAGGATGGTAAAACGGAAGAGGTTGGTATCGAAAAACTAAATATTGGCGATATCATTGTGGTAAAACCAAATAGTAAAATATCCGCAGATGGAGTAGTGGTAGATGGGAAGAGCAGTGTAAATCAGGCTCCAATTACCGGGGAAAGTGTGCCGGTAGATAAAATTCCTGTGGAAGACGTCGACAAGGATTACTCAGAGGTAGATGATATCAAAGATGAAAACCGCGTTTTTGCCGGAACCATCAATGGGAACAATACATTGGAGATTAAAGTGATCAAAGCAGCCAAAGATTCTACATTGTCAAGGCTGGTCAAATTGGTTAATGAAGCACAGACCCAAAAATCACCTACCCAGTTGCTTACCGATAAGTTTGAGAAATATTTTGTACCATCCGTTCTTATTTTGGTCGGAATTCTTTTGTTCGCTTTCTTAGTAATTGACGAGCCATTTAGCGCCAGCTTTTACAGAGCAATGGCTGTACTGGTAGCTGCAAGTCCCTGTGCGTTGGCAATCTCGACCCCGAGTGCTGTATTGAGTGGTGTGGCCCGGGCGGCTCGAGGTGGGGTATTAATCAAAGGGGGACGACCACTGGAAGATCTGGGAGAATTAACCGCCCTGGCTTTTGATAAAACCGGAACCTTAACGGAAGGAAAACCTAAACTTACACAAGTAGTAGCCCTTGGAGATATTTCAGAAAATGAACTGCTAAAAATAGCAATAGCCGTGGAAAGTTTGAGTGATCATCCCCTGGCAAAAGCAGTGGTTCGTGATGGAAAGGAGCGTCTGGAGGGTGAAGAGATCCCAGATGCCTCCAACCTGGAAGCAGTTCTGGGTAAAGGTATTAAAGCAATATTGGGAAATGATAAGATCTATGTTGGTAATTTGGATTTATACGAAGAACTAAATGATACTATTCCATCAGAAGAAATAACTACTAAAGTAAGAGATCTTGAAGGTGGTGGAAACACAACGATGCTTCTTCGTAAGAATGAAGAATATATAGGCATCCTTGCTTTAATGGATACCCCCCGGGAGGCAGCCAAAAGAACCCTTTCTGAATTGAAGGGAATAGGAATTAAACGAATGATCATGCTTACCGGTGATAACCAGAAGGTAGCAGACGCAGTAGCAGAAGAAATAGGATTGACCGAAGCCTGGGGTAGTTTACTGCCAGAGGAAAAGGTGGAAGCCATAAAAAAACTGAAAGAAAAAGAATCTAAGGTAGCAATGGTAGGTGATGGTGTGAATGATGCCCCTGCCATGGCCAATAGCACGGTGGGAATTGCCATGGGAGCTGCTGGTAGCGATGTTGCCCTGGAAACAGCAGATATTGCACTAATGGCCGATAAATTGGAAACACTCCCTTTTGCCATCGGACTGAGTAGAAAGGCAAAGGCTATAATCAAGCAGAACCTTTGGGTAAGTCTGGGAATTGTAGCTCTGCTTATCCCTGCTACCATTTTTGGTTTTGCGAATATTGGAGTGGCGGTAGTTATACATGAAGGTTCCACACTTCTGGTAGTTTTCAACGCTTTAAGACTTTTAGCCTATAAAAAATGAACAAAAGCACCTTTATAGTCAGTCAAATGGACTGCCCTTCTGAGGAGCAGATGATTAGGATGAAACTGGAATCTTATGAACAGATAAAATATCTAGACTTTGATATTCCCAACCGAAAACTTGAAGTATATCATCGAGAAGGGATTGAGGTTATTCATTCCTCGATTTCAGAATTAAAATTAGGCGATAAATTTATAGGATCAGAAGAGGCGGAAGTTCCAGTTAGGGAAAACGAAACCAAACAAAAAAATATTCTTTGGTGGGTGTTGATTATTAATTTTGGGTTTTTTCTAATTGAAATGATTACCGGTTGGATATCTTCTTCGATGGGCCTTATTGCAGATTCTCTTGATATGCTGGCAGATTCGATAGTATATGCGCTAAGTTTATTTGCAGTAGGTGGTGCTGTTTCAAGAAAAAAGAAGGTCGCGAAATTTAGTGGGTACTTTCAAATGTTACTGGCGGCTCTTGGATTTATAGAAGTCTTGCGCAGGTTTTTTATGAGTAGTGAAACTCCCTTATTTCAGTGGATGATTATTATTTCTTCTTTGGCACTTGCTGGAAACTTAATCTCATTATGGCTAATCAACAAGGCTAAAAGTAACGAAGTCCACATGCAAGCCAGTGCCATTTTTACATCAAATGATATTATCGTGAACGGCGGAGTAATTTTGGCGGGTGTTTTGGTTTATTTTTTAGGAAGTAAATGGCCAGATTTGATCATTGGAGCTATTGTCTTCACATTTGTGATGCGTGGGGCGATTAAAATATTGAAATTATCAAGGTAAATTTTGAAAAAAAAATCATCTATCAAAATGCCTATTACATAATGAAAAGAATGAAAAAAACTGGAACTATACAGACGAATTAAATATGGAATCATCAAGAAAAAAGAATCTTAAACAAGCAAGAACACTTCAAATATGGAATGTCATTTACGACACGATAGAAGTGGTCATTTCACTTATTGCTGGAATAACTGCAAATAGTTCTGCACTCATAGGATGGGCACTGGATAGCACCATAGAAGTAATAAGCGCAGCAACTTTGGGCTGGCGGTTGCACGGCGAGCTTAACGGCATAGAAGAGGAAAAGGTTAAGCGTCGTAAGAAAATTACCTTATATGTTATTGCAGCATCTTTTACACTGGTTTGCCTTTTTATTTCATACGATTCAATCACAAAGCTAATCAATCAAGAAACGGCACGTTGGAGTATATTGGGTTTAATCATCTTGCTTGTTTCATTGGTAGTTAATCCTATTTTAATCTATTACAAAAGAAAATACGGAAATAAATTGGACAGTCCGGCTATGCTGGCCGATGCCAAAGACACTTTTATTTGTTTGTACCAAACTGTGGTAGTACTTGCAGGATTACTGCTGGTCAATTGGCTAGGCTGGTGGTGGGCAGACCCGGTTGCAGCACTGCTTATTGTTCCCTATGCAGCCAAAGAAGGTTGGGAAGCTTTCAATAAAGCCAGAAACATTGAATATAATACGGATTAAAAATGGTGCAAACAGAAAGAAAAAATCTGTAAAATATTTAATCTATAAAATTCCTCTACGGCTTGCCTCGTGTCTGCTTGTTGCATACAGAGATAGATGGTTCCAAGAATCTTTTTATTAATTACAAAGGCAAAATTAAGAAATCAATGTGCACACTTCGTCTTACGGATCATAAAGTTGAAACCATGGAAGATTTAGGAATTTGTACGGAAATAAAAACAATAATTTGGATAAGCCGATTTCTCCGCTGGCAATTTTTTTTGTGTGATGCAGAGTAAATATATTAACTATGGTCTTTTTTGTTCTAAAACTATTTTAAAAAATGAAGGAGGATATATTTAAGGATTACCAAGAGAGGCTCAATTCGCTAGATGAAAATATTAGAGCGGTAGCATTGAAACATGCAAGGGATTTCCATTTGAATAAAAATTGTTCAAAAGAAGAAGCTATTGAGCGTGGAATAACTAAGGCTGAAATAGCCAATAGAAAATTATGACTAAACGAAATTATGGAATGGACTTTCGAAGAATTTAAAACCAGTTTGGATGAGCTCCATCCTGAAATAAAAGAAAAAGCAATAGAAATTGCCAAAAAGTTGGTGATAGAAAAGAGTTATAGCAGGGAGAATGCTATAAAAGAGGGGGTCGTTAAGGCCGAAGAATGGTTTTATGATTTGGAGGGTTAGTGTTTAGATGTCTATTGTATATAGAAAAAAGCTAGAGGAGAGGTTACGTCCGGCTTTTACAAAATAGAATCCTTTAAAGCTTTAATGTTTTTCAATTTCTGGGTTGAAAACAAGCTATTCGCAGATGCGGTGTAAAAAGAATGCTCCTCCATGAAAGTAATATTTAAACTGGTCCATTCCACATTCGAAAACTCTGATCCGTTAGAATTTTTCCACTCTTTTCTAAGTTGAGCGTTCTTGACCTTGAAGTTTTTTCTTCCTAAATGGGCTAAATCAGCATCAATTATTATTTTTTGAGTGATAGTTTTAGGTTCTCTACCGGCTTCAGTTACTTTTATTAAATTTAATACATTCGTTATTTTTGAATCAGCAACACCTTCTTCTTGAAGAAACTCTTTCGCATATTTACAGCTCAATTGTTCGTGGCCCTTCGCTTGATTTGAATACCCAATATCATGAAAATAGGATGCAATAATTAATTCTTCAATTGCATTTTCCTTCAAACCTTCCTGTTTGCCAATTAGTTCAGAATTTTGAACTACCTCTTCTGTATGTTGCCAATTATGGAATGGTAGATTTTTACATCTACTTGATTCTACAAGCAATTTGCAAAATATCTTGACTTTTTCAATTAAAGCAATATTCATATTTTTTGATTCTGATTCCGAATTCTATTGATAAGCCCCCAGTTCAGGTATATAGCCTGTTAGAAATTTAGAGTGCAAGGTTCTGAACTTCAATTTTCAGCAAACTATCTATTGATAGTTTGTAACAGCTTTTTTTTCTTTAATATTTTTAATATTATATAAAGTATGCTGCCAACTAAGGCAGCGTAGAACCAAAAGTCTAAATTCAATTGGAATATTTTTCTCTGTGTAACAACATTTTCGCTCCATTGGAATAGCCAAAAGATTAGAAATATAGCAGCAAGTCCATTTTTTTCCTTTTTTAGAACCTTCTTTAAAGAAAATGAATATTTTGGACTTTCATAGTTTTGTAAGCTGGGAATAAATGCTGGTGTTCGTGATGCCCAATTTAAGTATGTATTACTGAATTTAAGAATTAGAAAATTTTCTTCTGCATACATAATTCTTTCATAGTATATCCAGTATAGCAGAATAAATGCTATAGTAAACCACATGTTTTCCGTGAGCATTGCTACTCCCAGCCACATAAAAAAATTGCCCAGATAAAGCGGATGACGTACCGTGGAATATATTCCGGTAGTATTTAATTCATCTGCAATCTGGCCGGAACTTGTGTTCCTTCCAGAGGTGTTCTTTGGAGTATGTCCTACTGTGAATATGCGAATTAATAATCCTAACAGACTAATAGCTAGACACACAAAAAGATAAAAGTCTGAGGTTATTGTATCAGAATCTACGGTTTCAAAATATTTACCATAAAGAAATACACTTAAACCGGCACTAAGAAAAAATAGGGGTAGATAGCTGCGATTTTTATATAGAAAATCACCCTGTACTCTAAATTCTTTTTGTAAAGCCATAGTCTTAAAATTTGTATTTAAAGCCGATCAAATGATTCCCTTCAAAATTATCATAAGTTAATTCCATGTGCTCCTGTTGATACTCTGTCGTGAAGACTAAGTTGCTTCCCAAACCAATTGCTGTTCCGGCAAGAACATCCAGGATATCATGTTTCTTGGAATCTATACGACTTGCGGCTGTAAATCCCGCAAGAGCATAGGCAGGTATACTATATTTAAAACCATATCTTCTATGTATATATCCTGCACTATGAAAAACGGTAGAGGTATGTCCTGATGGGAAAGAATTATCATTACTCATATCTGGTCTTTGCTTATTTACCCCTAATTTTAAACCAAATGTGACTGCTTCTGTAAGTAATAGCCCCTTTGTAAATTGCCAGGCTCCTTCATTATCCCCCTTAATCAAGCTGGTTCCTAAAGTCGCAACAGGTAAAGCAATCAATATTACGTCACCTATTTTTTGTACTGTGCCAACTTGTGGAATGGTCTCACTTGTATCCTGAGCATAAGAAAACTGAGCAAATAGAAGACAGCAAACGATGATTACTGTCCAAAATGAAGATTTGAAATTTTGCAAATAGATAAGCATTAATTAGTAAAATTTAGATTTGAGTAAATGTTATCTATAGGCTTTTGATTTTCTTTGATAGCAAAGATGAACGAAAAGTCTTTTGAGAATCTAAAGAGATTCTAAAGGAAATCTAAAGTCTTAATTATTGTAAAAAATCGTCCATTTAGGATACTCCTTTTTTTGATCAAACGCATTTCTCAAGAATTGGATATTTTCGTTTAATTCCGATTTATTCCGAACTAATAGGAAAGTATGTCGGGCTTTGGATAACTGTTTAAGATTAGCTATTACATCAGGAGTATTCACATCCCATAATTGTTTCCTCCAATCCTCATTATTCTGAAATTGAACTTCCCTATCTGTTGTTCTATGAGTGGATTGTAGTGTGATATATTCAGCATTAGAATAAAATGGAATAGAAGTAAGTAAATAGTCGTAAACCAGGATGGTTTTATCCTCCTCTTTTGAAATGTGCTTTATAAAATTAGCCATATGTCGGGTGGAGTTTATTAAGGGACTATTAGTTTTCAGTACAGTTCCTGAGATTAACAGAATGCTTACACCAAAAATTGCTGAAATTAAGGCTGGTTTAAAACTATTGCCCGTATCAAGAAAAAAATAAGCTCCGTAAGCAATAATGACTACCATGAAGCTGGTGATAATCGATATAGTTTGAATACTTATCAATTCGAATTGAAAATACCAG
>PAZL01000002.1 GCA_002715485.1 Aequorivita sp.
AGTCGTAGGCCCGGCGGCGCCGGATCCAGACGACGCGCCCGGACCACTCGATGCCCTCGATGGTCTTCAGGGTCATGTAGTGCGGCACGACGCCCTCGAACGCGAGCTGATGGTCGGAGAGGCTCAGGAAGCCTGCATCCGACCAGCCTTCCAGCCGGGCCAGTTGCTCGCGGAGCCCCTGGCGCGTGCGCTCTCCACGCCAGGACATGCCCGCCTCCAGGATGTCGTCCACGAGGAGCTTGCGCCAACGCACACCGGTCGCCGCGACCTCTCAGTCGGGAGCGGCGGCCCGCTCGCGGAACAGGGTGTGGTGGAGCAGCGAGTAGAAGACCTCGTTCTGCGCGCCCGGGTCGATGTAGACGTGGCGCTCGCTCTTCGTCCGCAGCACGGTCCCGTTGCGGAAGCGGAGGATCTGGAAGAGGTGCTCCACGCGGATCTCGTCCGGCAAGCCCACCTCGGGCTGGAGGACGATGCGGCGGTCGGTAAGGATGGCATGTCCGGGGCGCGCCCTCTTCCTGTGGAGGTTCGCCGGGACCGTCAGGCTGGCCGTGCGCCCCGACATCAGCGCCTGCTCGCCGACGTGGCGCTGAAACCGGCGAACGTCGAGTGGCGCCCAGTCCGCCTCGGTCCGCATCCGGCCGACCTCGCCGCGCGCCAGGGAGAGGCCCACGTCGGCGACGGGAAGCTCGCCCTGGCGCAGCTTCCAGCGGTCGCGCGCGTGGTCCAGCATCGTCCGCACGCGGGCCGGGATGTCGAGGCTGAGGGCGACGCGGACGCGCTCGATCTCGGCCTCCTCCTCGGGCGTGAGGACTCCGTCGCAGAGCGCCCCCGCGATGGTCTTCATGAGGCGCTCCCGCGCGAGTACGTCGTAGGCGCCGTCGGCCAGGCGCGGGTCGAGGCCGAGCAGGTGCTGGAGCTTGTAGAGCAGCAGCCGCTCCTCGACCGAGAGGCAGTCGTCGGAGACGGCCTCGGAGACGGCCGTCCCGAAAGCGCGCTCGTGGGCCGGGCGCAGGTCGGCCGCGCTCAGCGCGAGCGTCGCGGCGACGTGGCCGAGGATGCGCCGGTCCTCGGCATCGAGGTCGCCATTGGCGAGGCGGTCGTCGAGGAGGGCCTGGTACAGCGCCTGACGCTCGGCGCCGAACGAGAACGCGAGGTCCACGTTGTGGCGCCGCGAGATGCGGACCCGGTCGGCCGGGCCGAACTCGCCCAGGGTCTCGGCCGCCGCGATCAGGTTGTGGAGCTCCACGTAGGCGTTCCGCGGGGGCGCAGCCCCGAAGCGGCTGGCGGGTTCCGGGCGGAGCAGGTCGAGCGGTCCCATTCGGTGAGGCGTGAGACGTGAGACGTGAGACGTGAGACGTGGAGCGTGAAGCGTGAATCGTGA
This sequence comes from Aequorivita sp., assembly GCA_002715485.1. Classification (GTDB taxonomy): domain Bacteria; phylum Bacteroidota; class Bacteroidia; order Flavobacteriales; family Flavobacteriaceae; genus Aequorivita. The sequence goes on from PAZL01000002.1 coordinate 1,382, forward strand.
ATAGTGAAGCATGAATAGTGAAGAGTGAAGAGTGAAGAGTGAATCGGTTAATCTTGGATTCGTTGATTTGGGATTTGGAGTTTGGGATTTACGAAATATTTAATCCAGCGGAAAAAAATAATCAACCCAAAAGTTTTCCCCCTACATAACCCACAAAATTACATAGTCTTTAAACGCTCCCACTCCATCGTTTTATAAAAAATTCCGATATATCCTCGTACATGCAGAATATTGGGATTTTCATCATCTATCCAGAGTTTGGAATCATATACTTTACCATTGTCCGGATTGGTGATGGTGCCGTCCACATATTCGTCCCCCTCCTTTTTAAAGTTCTTAATTAGAACGAGACCTTCAATTTTTTTGTTCTTATCTGCACCCTCACATGCTGTACATAGATTGTCTTTGTCATCAGGATCCATAATTTGGAATACCCGCCCATATATTTTTTGGTCTTTTTCAAAAACTTCTATTATGCTACGCACTTCCCCTGTATGCTTATTAAATGTTTTCCATTTCCCTTGAATATCTTGTGCCATGGATAGGGAGCCCCAAAATATACAAACTACTGTAACGATCAATTTAATTTTCATTTTTTTCGGAATTGCGTACCATAACCAAATAGTACAAATACAACTATATTATCTAATTTAGAATAATTTTTTGTTACACTGAGTGAATCTTTTGTTAATTGGGGAAAATGAAACATTTTCTATCCCTCGAAGAATTTGAAACATATACAGAAATCGCAATCTTAAATTATGAAGTTGGATTTAGACGCTTTGTTCTTAGCTCTTCAATGCCTATAGCTTATAACCTATAGGTTTTAAAAAGTGTCCCAAGGCATATTGGAGGTGGCCCAATGGTAGGTTAAGATTGTGCCAATGTATGGTTCGATGTGAGCTAATATATGGTTTAAGCTACGTTTAAGCTACCTTTTCACTAGGTTACTCCTAGTATCAAGCTACCTCAAGGTGTTTTACGGTTATCGGTTCTGGGTTCTCGGTTGTGGGTTTTGAAAAGTGAGAGGTGGGACGTGAGATGTGAGACGGGTGTCGGTTGTGGGTTGTGGGTTGCCTGTGGTGGGAAGTAGAGCAGATTTTGGACTTGGAAAACTTGATTATGTTATGTTTGTTCCGAAAGCATTACAAAAAAATAAGCGGTGCTTACAGTCTTAATAAGATTAAGAAACATACTTTTTTAAATGAAAAAACCACAACAAAATACTGTTGCGGTTTTTATTTTTTAATTTTTGGGTGAATTATACTGTATGACTTTTTTTGATATTCCCCCTTAGTTTTATTTTCTCTTTTTGAAATTAGCGCTAATTAAAGAAATAAACTAATTGTTATTTTCTACATTTTGCGTGTTAGCATTCAGTTCGTTCTTAGATTCTTCAAATTTAACTTCACTTGAATTTGTGAGGGTTTTAAGTACCATCTCTTTCTTATTTGAATTAAATTTTGGCCTATCCCGTTTTATGCTACTTTTAGAAATTTCATTTTCCAGTTCACTATTTACCCTAGCAGCCATATCAAAGGCACTTTCAGAAGGTAGTATTTCAATTCCATCCCCTAAGTTTTCATCTGCAGGTTCGTACCACATGGGATTCACATAGCACATTACGTGATCCTCTTTGATTCTTAGTTTATCTGTACCATTTACATCTGTTTCATAAGTTTGTTCACCGCTCACATAGGGGAAATGTGTAAGCGCATAACCTATAATGCGGCTGGATTCTGTAGCTTTAATCGCTCTGCCTCTATATTTTTTTGAAAGCGTAAGCGGATCTCCTGGTTTAATATTTCCGTTTTCCGTAGTAACTAATACAGGCACCTGGCCTAAAAGCCCAACGTTTATATAATTGGGGTCATCTCCTCTAGTACCTCCAATATTATCATTGTTTCTTGTTCCTCCTATGGAAACAATCCCTACGGTCTTTGATACATCACTGGGGCGTGCTCTTCTTACTCCACTGGCATTGTTTGGATCCATAGCCACTATCTCCCCTACACCAAGAGTTCTGTCAGCTGTTTTAAAATATTCGGAATAATCACCCGTACCATCTGAATTTACATACCAATCTGCATCACCTACTGAAAAAAATATTCTAGCACTTCCTGCATTACGTCGCTGCAAAAAGATAGATCCATTATATGATCGTGGCAATTGGGCTGCGCCATTGTTACTTCCCAAATGTGCAGATATCACAGTTTCACCAGAATCTACAATCAGTCCCGTATTATAAGTGCCTCCACTGGCAGAAGCAATTATTCCAAAATTCTCATCGTATACATTGTCATAACCAGCCAAAACCGCATAATTATTATTGTTTCTTTGAGTATATAAACCTTCCGTAGCCGAATTCATCAACCCGAAGTTATTGGTTCCAAAATTACTGTAAATACCAGAAATTGAGGATCCTAAAATACCGAACCTATTTCCATCAGTACCATCGAAATGTGTACCTATGACTCCATATCCATTACCGGCAGCAGTACCTGCTACCCCTGTTCCATTAAGTCCAGTGAAGTATGTTCCAGAATTGTTTCCTATACCAACCATTCCTGTACTAGACGCTGTACTTGAATTGGTAGCCATAATACCCAAACCATCGCTTTGATTGGAACTAGCATAAATTGCCCACCCACCACTTTGGGTTGAAGTAGTAGAAATACCATAGGTATTAGATCCACTAGAAACATTCAGTTTTACATTATTGAAATAACCTCCAATTCCTACATTACCATTAGATAATATACCCATTCGTTCTGCATTGTTTACTCTAAATGCTAAAGGCTGGTTATCGGTTGTACCAATAAAATTAAGCGCTGGATCAGTTCCTGCATTCCCTATGCGCGACCAATCGCTACTAGGGGTGTCTGCAGCAAGGCGTACCCACTGCGAACCATCATTATAGTAATAACCAGGGGTAACATCGCCAGCTGTATTTTTATTATAGACTACCATCCCTTGTACATGGGCGGTCATAGGTGCAAAATTGGTTGTATTTACAAGATTTACTCTAGGCAACAACAATCCTTTTGTAGTTGTGGTGGCGTCTCCAATTTCAAGAAGTGCCTCACCACTTGGATTCGTATTTCCAATACCAACTTGGGCAAAAGTGCTAAATGAAAGAATTAAAAAGAGACAGCAAATACTAAAAGCAAGCCCCTGGGGAGTGTACATTTTTTTCATAAAAATAGTTTTAAAATTAAAACGAAATTGTTATGATAAGGGGCATAACAATGATATGGAAGTAGTGAAAAAAATGCAAATTTTTTAAGCTATACTTAGCTCTACGGGCTTTTTGATGCAAAATGCTCAAAATATTCGTTAAGACGTTTTTGATTTTCGACAAAAGGTTAAAATATGTAGGAAAAATACATATTGAGTAAGTGCTTAAATTGTAGGAATTTAAAACTTTAACATTTTGAAATTGTTAAAATCGGGGGTAATTCTTCTAGAAGTAGGTTTTTTGGGCTGTGAGTTGTGAACTGTGAGACGTGAATAGTGAGACGTGAAACGTGAAGCGTGAAACGTGAAGTGTGAAGTGTGAAGTGTGAAGTGTAGTTGTGGGTTAAAACGAGAACAGACACTAGACACCAGACACCAGACACCAGACACAAGAAACAAGACACAAGACACTAGATACAAGACACTAGACACAAGACACTAGACACAAGACACTAGACACAAGACAACCGAAACTGACAACAAATCAGAACTTCTCCCAGGTAAGTTTCAAACCATCTTTTACTGAAAACAAAGGGTCGTAGCCCAAAAGCTTTCGTGCTTTGTCAATATTGGCAAGAGAGTCGCGTACATCGCCTTTGCGGGGAGGGCCGTAATTGGCCTTTACTTCTTTACCAGAAATATTTTTTAAGTCTTCCCACAGTGTATTTAAACTTATTCTTTCACCAAAAGCTACGTTGAATACCTCGTTTATGGCTTCCTCTTTTGCGAAAAAAGCGCGGACGTTTGCCTGTACGGCGTTTTGTACAAATGTAAAATCGCGGGTCTGTTCGCCATCACCATTTATGGTGGGCGTCTTTTCATCCTTTAAAGCCTGCATAAACAGGGGGATAACGGCAGCGTAAGCACCCGTAGGGCTTTGGTTGGGGCCAAACACATTAAAATAGCGCAGCCCGATGGTCTGGGTGCCGTAGGTTTTGAAAAACACATCGGCATAGAGTTCATTTACGAGTTTGGTTACCGCATAAGGAGAAAGGGGTTTCCCGATTGTATCCTCCACTTTGGGAAGGTTTTTGCTATCGCCATAGGTAGAGCTGGAGGCAGCGTACACCAAACGTTTAACGCTCTCGCTTTCCTTTTGAGCCACGAGCATATTTAAAAAACCCGTAACGTTCACTTCGTTTGAAGTAATAGGATCGTTGATGGAGCGAGGCACAGAACCCAAGGCGGCTTGGTGGGAAACGAAATCTATGCCCTCCATTGCTTTTTTGCAGGTTTCCAAATTGCGAATATCTCCTTCCAGAAATTCAAAGCTCGGATTATTTTGAAATGGTTCAAGATTCTTCATAAAACCTGTAGCCAGATTATCCACCACGCGAACTTTTTTGGCATTGTTTTGCAATAAATAAGCCACAAGATTTGAGCCTATAAAGCCTGCACCGCCAGTTATTAGGAAAGCATGTTTTGAGAGGTCTGTGGTATGGTATTTTGGAGTTTGCAAAGCGTTAATTGTTAATTATGGATTTATCTTTTAACCACAGAGGACACTGAGTTTTTCACAAAGGTCACAAATATTTTCGTAGTGTCCCTTTGTGCCTTCTTTGTGTTCTTTGTGGTTTACTTTTTATGGAATTCGTAAAATTTTATTTATTAATACAAAAGTCGTCAACAAGCGCATAATTGGACAGCAGAAAACTGACAACCGAGAACCGAAAACTACAAACATCCATCGACCAAATTTTTTGGGAAAAACGATTTTACGTCGAACACTACCGACGGTGATGCCCTATGCTTCTCTACATTAAAATCTGAAAACTCCCTATGGCCTACTGCCAATATTATGGCTTCATAATTTGCTTTTAGTTGGGATTCTTCAGTCAGCAATCGCAGTCCAAATTCATTGGATACTTCGGTTGCTTTTGCCCACGGGTCGTAAACATCTATATTGAGGTTGTATTTGCGTAACTCTTCTATAACATCAATTACCTTACTGTTGCGTATATCGGGGCAGTTTTCCTTAAAGGTAATACCCATAACGAGTACATGGCCGCCTTTAACCTTACATTCCCTTTGAATCATTAATCTAACTACCTCTTGGGCCACATAATTGCCCATACCATCGTTCATACGTCTTCCAGCCAGGATTATCTCAGGATTGTAACCCTCTTCCTGTGCTTTCTGTGCCAAATAGTATGGATCTACCCCTATACAATGGCCTCCTACCAGTCCTGGTGTAAACTTTAAAAAGTTCCATTTGGTGCCCGCAGCTTCCAGAACATCTTGGGTATCTATATCCAACAATCGGAATATTTTTGAAAGTTCATTTACGAAGGCAATATTTATATCGCGCTGTGAATTTTCAATAACCTTAGCAGCCTCAGCCACCTTTATGGATGGTGCCAAATGGGTTCCTGCCGTAATTATCGAGGCATACAAATCATCAATATATTTGGCAGCTTCGGGCGTAGAGCCAGAGGTAACTTTTAAAATTTTCGTAACCGTATGCTGCTTATCGCCTGGGTTGATTCTCTCTGGAGAATACCCTGCGAAGAAATCTTCATTAAACTTAAGTTTCGAGTATTCTTCTAGAATAGGAACACAAATATCCTCAGTCACGCCGGGATATACTGTGGATTCATAAATAACCACATCGTCTTTTTTCAAAAGCTTTCCAACGGTTTCACTAGCTTTTTGAAGTGGTGTCAATACAGGTTGGTTGTATTTATTGGTTGGGGTAGGAACCGTAACAATAAAAACTGTAGCCTCAGCCATTTTAGAAGCATCGTCCGTAACAATAAGACCAGTAGTTTGGGATTGTGTTAAGGCTTTTTTTAATTCTTCGGAAGAAAGTTCCAGAGTGTTGTCAACACCTTGTTGCAATTGGTTGATGCGTCCTGTATTAATATCGAAACCGATTACTTTATATTTTTCTGCGAAAGCGGCTGCAAGGGGCAAGCCAACATAGCCTAAGCCTATTATTGCGATTGTGGGGTTTTGTTTCATCTGTAGCTTTTATGATGCTAATTTAAAAGCCTTTTTTCATCAGTCGGCTTCTTTGGTCGGCAAAATTAAGTGTTTTAACGGAAAGTAAGGCTGTTAAATTTAAAAACATCCCTCCCAACCTCTACTTCGACTGCGCTCAGTACATCGCCTTCAAAGGGAGGGGCCGGTTTCGGAAATGAATTATGTTTTGTTATAAATATCAAAAGTCCCCCTTACAAGAAAAAGAGTTCCTCTCTAAAGAACATCCCTCCCAACCTCCCTTCAAAGGGAGGGGCCGTTTTCGGAAATGAATTATGTTTTGTTATAAGTATCAAAAGTCCCCCTTAGAAGGGGGATTTAGGGGGATGTCAATCAGAATTTCAATAAAAAAAAGAGAGTTCCTCTCTAAAGAACATCCTTCCCAACCTCCCTTCAAAGGGAGGGGCCGGTTTCGGAAATGAATTATGTTTTGTTATAAATATCAAAAGTCCCACTTACAAGAAAGAGAGTTCCTCTCTAAAGAACATCCCTCCCAACCTCCCTTCAAAGGGAGGGGCCGGTTTCGGAAATGAATTATGTTTTGTTATAAATATCAAAAGTCCCCCTTACAAGAAAAAGAGTTCCTCTCTAAAGAACATCCCTCCCAACCTCCCTTCAAAGGGAGGGGCCGGTTTCGGAAATGAATTATATTTTGTTATAAATATCAAAAGTCCCCCTTAGAAGAAAAAGAGTTCCTCTCTAAAGAACATCCCTCCCAACCTCTACTTCGACTGCGCTCAGTACATCGCCTTCAAAGGGAGGGGCCGGTTTCGGAAATGAATTATGTTTTGTTATAAGTATCAAAAGTCCCCCTTTGAAGGGGATTTAGGGCGATGTTACTTTTTTCTAAAAATCCTCTTAGCCCTGTCCAGAAGTGTTGGTGGTTTTATGTGTTCGTGATAACCATTGCCGTAACTGCCATAGTTGCCGTAGCCATAGCCATATCCGTAACCATATCCGTAACCATAACCATAGCCTTTTCCAGTTTTTTCTACATAGCCATTTAAAACAATACTTATATGCTTTACTTCGCCAGTCTTATATTTTTCATTGACAAAAGTGAACATATTCTTGTGGGTATAATTGAAACGGGCCATATAGAGCGTGGCGTCTACGTGTTTCATAAGNTCCAANGAATCGGAGACAAGGCCTAATGGCGGGGAATCCAGAATAATATAATCATAGCGCTCCTTGAGAGCACCAATCAAATCATCCAGTTTTTCGCTGATCAATAATTCGGAAGGGTTTGGGGGTATGGGTCCTGAAGGGATAACATCCAAATGTGCTATTTCGGTTTTTTGAATTACGGTGTCAATATCTGCTTCATCTATGAGAAAATTTACTACCCCCATATCATTATTGATATTGAAATCTCCAAAAATCTTAGGCTTCCGAAGGTCGAGCCCTACCAAGACTGTCTTTTTTTCACTTAATGCAAATACCGAAGCAAGGTTTATGGAACAAAACGTTTTTCCTTCCCCACTGACGGAACTGGTTACCAATACAGTCTTAGCACCTTTAATGCCCTGCTTTTTATAAATGAATTGCAAGCTGGAGCGCAATGCCCTAAAAGCTTCTGCCATAGCCGATTTTGGCTTTGTAAGCACTACCAAATTGCTTTCAATTGGGCTTTTGCCGATGATGCCCAAAAGTGGAATGGGAGTAATTCGCTCCAAATCCTTTACGTTGCTTATTTTGGTGTCAAAAAATACTCGCAGGAATACAAAGACCAAAGGAAAGAATAATCCAAGCAGGCCAGCCATCATGTAATTTAACTGGGTATTGGGGCCAATCTGTCCGCCTCCGGTATCCTTTGCGGAATCAATCACCATTACATCACTAACGTTGGCTGCTTTTACTAGACCAGCCTCACTACGCTTTGCCAAAAACAGGTTGTAGGTGCCTTGGCTCAGGTTATAGCGGCGCTCAATGTTCAATAAATCTTGTTGCTCTTTTGGAAGTTTTCGTATTTCGCCTTCATAACGTCCGATATCGCGATTNATGGAANTAAGNTCCTGATTTTTTAAACTTTTTGAGGAACGGATATTCTCCAACAATACCGTTTTNACTGCATCAATCTGCCTGTCAATNTCNTTAAAAATGGGGGCGCCTTCCTTGAAGGAATATTGAAGCTTGTTACGCTCTTCCGCAAGGGCAACGATCTTTCCTACTCCAGTTACTACACTAGCTTCTGAAATACCAGCAACAGAGGGAGCGGGTACATCCCTATAGTCAGAACGGTTTATAAGATAATCCTGAAGGGTGTTATAATAATTGAGCTCACGATTAACGGATTCTTTTCGCAAATCCAATTCATTCAATTTGGCATTTATCTCAGAGCCTTCGCTCTCCAAATTAAAGATGGCATTTTTGTTTTTGAATTGGTTAAGCTCGTCTTCCACCGTAGAGAGTTCGGCCGATTTTATAGCTAGGCTGCTATCGATGAACTTGATGGTTTTAGTAGCAAATAGGTTTTTGCGCTCCAGCATGTCTTCGCTTAAAACTTCAACCGACGTATTTAAGTAATCCACCAACTGCGCTTTGTTATTGCCCGTAAGCCTCATTTTAAGCACAGAGGAACCTTTACTCTCTGGATTAACGCGTACTCCAAGATATCTTCTAACAATACCATCGTAGTTTCGAAATACAATATAATAAGGCGTTCCCGGTTTTGAGATTACTTCGGGATTGGGCATAAGCATCCCGTTGAAAAACGGAAGACGTATGGGTTCGCCGATTTTGAAATCCTGTGAAAACTCGCCAGCATCCACAAACCTTGAACTTCTTTCTTTGGTGCTGTAATTTTGAAGGNTGATGTTACCCGCTTCCTCAAAGGCTACACTNAGTTTAAAATTAACCGAATCCTTAAAAACAANCTTGATTTGTTTATTCAGCATTTGTGCTTTGGAAGTATCTACTTCCACAAAGAAAGGAGTCTGCTTATAAGCGTTCACCTGCTGGTATTTACCATCGCGCAGGTAATCCATATAGTATTGTAAACGCTCCACCACTTTTTCATTATGCGAGCGGGACTGTAAGGTTATAACGGCNGTATTCACCTTATCGGTAGTACCTCCCCAATTAAANGTTAGACTGGTATTGGAAGTAAAAAAGGGGTTTTGGTCGTCCTTGATGGAAACCATATTTTCCATTTGGTAAATAGGCAGTTTACGGACGTTGATATAATAAGCTATGGAAAAAGCGATAACTAGCGAAACCAAGAACAACGGCCAATGGTGTAAAAGCCTAAATAGAAAACCTTTAAAATCAAAGGTGGTATGGGTTTCGTTTATTTCGAATTCCTCGCTCATATTTTTTTATAATCGGGTAAACAACAAAATGGTAGTAACCAAAGCTGTTGTGATGGAAACTATTGTTGTGAATGACTGCAGCCCAGTGGTACCCGTACCCAATGATTTTTGTGGCAGTGGGTTAATCAAAATTAGGTCGTTCGGTTTAATGTAGTAGTAAGGTGAATTCATTGCATCAAGTTTTGTAAGATCTATATGATGCACCTTTTGGCCTGCGGGATATTGACGAATAATTACCACATCGCTCCTATCACCCGTAAGTTCAATATCGCCACTATTGGCAATGGCTTCCATAATGCTTACCTGGTCGCGATAAATAATTTTTGAACCCGGGCTGCCTATTTCACCGTTGATGGTATAACGGATTCCCGCTAATTTTACGGTAACAAATACATTTGCCTCAGCTTTAAAATAATCACGAAGAAGAATTTCNTCCAAACGTTCGCGTACCTCATCNACGGTATAGCCCAAAACATTCATNTCGCCCAAACTCGGGATACGGATATTGCCGTGATCGTCCACCACAAAACCATCGTAATACAGTCTTTCTTCNCCAGTAGCGTTGGGATTGGCATCGCTTATCGGGTTAAAGATNCCTACGGTTTCCTGGTCCAATGCCTTTACCCTGATACTCAACAGATCGTTTATTTGAAGCCGGTAGGGTTCCTGCCTTTTTCGCAAAAGTGCCAAAGTATCGGTACTGCTAGTGTTTTCCTGCAAATAGGTAAGTTGTTTGGTAGTAACGCAGGACGTTGCACACACGGCAACAATCAGAAACAGCAATAGATACGTAAACTTCATAAAAGGCAGGGTTGTTAATGGACAAATATAAAGTAACGCATTTAATAATGAAACATTTTTTCAGAAAGGAACATTTTCACAAAATTGTTGTTGAAATTAAATGTCCANCNGCATTAAATCAACTATAACGGCTGTAAGCTATTAAACGCGGAGTTNTATTTCTTAGAAATAAAAAACTTATTTTTGAAGGGTTCACTAAAAAAACATACCGATGAAATATTCCGTATCAATTACCATAGACAAACCCGTGGATGAGGTTATTGCTCTTTTTGACAATGTTGACAATATGAAAAAGTGGATGGATGGCCTTGAAAGTTATAAGTCTATTAGCGGAACAGCAGGAGAGGTGGGCGCAAAATCGCGAATGGAATTCAAGATGGGAAAACGTGAAATTAAAATGGTAGAAACCATCACAGCCAAAAATCTTCCGGAAGAATTTACAGCAACCTATGAGGCCAAAGGAGTTTTCAACATTGTAAAAAACAGTTTTGAGCCCCTGCCANGCAACAAAACCAAGTATAGCACCGAACAGGAATTTCAGTTTAAGGGGTTTATGAAATTAATTGGTCTGTTGATGCCCGGCGCTTTTAAGAAGCAATCGATGAAATATTTAAAGGATTTTAAGGCNTTTGCAGAAAGCCAATAAATAGTTACTATGGGCAAAGAAAAGTTGATTAAAAGATTGCGTTGGTACTACCCTTTGGAGAAGTTGCACGCTTTTTTCACATTTCCCCTTTTGGCGATCTATTTTCTTACACAACATCCATTAGTAAAAAGTATTTGGTTTCTCTATGGCATGATGCTGTGTATTTTTATTCTTTACCAAGGTCAAAAATACTGGCAACTTAAGCTATGGCGGATGGAAGGAAAGCCAGTTTTGCAAGTGAAAAATTTAAAGTTTTTCAAGAAGGCCAAACGCATTAATCTCCTTTTGATAATGGGCATCCCGATAATTTTTGCATTCCAGCTATTACTTGTGAGTTGGAATGAGTTTGATGCGGATAATTTAATGTGGTCTTTTGCCGCAAACCTCTTTGCCATTTTGGAGCACATCAATTATTACCACACCCAATTAATGGTTGACAACACTTCGGATATGGCGTATATCCTTAGGAATAAAAAGTTGAAGACTGCCAGTTTGGCGAAGGATTTAAAGGAAAACAAAATTTAATATTTAGAAATGAAAAACTCCATATTGATTATAATTTTATCTTTAATTTCCATTACACAGGCCTTGGCATGTAGCTGTGTTGAGGAGAATATTAGTTTGGGAAGAAAAGTAAAAGCTGAATTCCAAAGCTCTGATTTGGTTTTCACAGGAAAAGTGATAGACATTATTGATAATGAAACTGGAGAAACCACATTTTCCGGTTATCCACTAATCTATATTTTTGAAGTTGTCCAAACTTTTAAGGGAAAGAGTGAAACCAAAATAATTGAAGTGGTCTCTGCAAGAGAATCCGCAAGTTGTGGTTATAAATTCAATTTAGGAGAAACGTACCTCGTGTATTCAATTAATTCAGATTTCTATAATAGTTATACAAGGAATAATTCAGATTTCATAACAAGTTTATGTGATCGCAACAAGCCTTTCGCAACGACTGAAAAAAGGGAAATTCGAAAGTTGGAACGTTTGTCAAAACATACCAATTGAAATATTACATAAACTTTCAACAAAATTTCCATTAAATATTATTCATTAAACATTTGCAGTACTTTTGCCGAAAATATAAACCGTGAACTACCTTTCAGTAGAAAATATATCCAAGTCCTTCGGGATGCGGGTTTTGTTTGAGAATATCTCCTTTGGAATTAACGAGGGGCAAAAAATAGGTTTTGTTGCCAAAAATGGAACCGGAAAAACGTCGCTTCTCAATATAATTGCGGGAAACGATAAAGCCGATACCGGCAATGTTGTTTTCAGAAAAGGATTGAGAATAGCCTATCTGCCACAGGAACCGGATTTAGATCCTTCACTTACGGTAGAGCAAACCATTTTTGATTCAGATAATCCGATTCTCAAAATAATTGAGAATTACGAACACGCCATTGAAAATCCCGACGATTCCGAAGCATACCAAAAAGCCTTCGACGCAATGGATGCACATCACGCTTGGGATTTTGAAACGCGTTATAAGCAGATTCTTTTTAAACTGAAATTGGAAGATTTACAGGCAAAAGTTGGAAGCTTGAGCGGCGGACAGAAAAAGCGACTCGCACTGGCGAACGCACTGCTTACTACACCCGATTTGCTGATCATGGACGAGCCCACCAACCATTTGGACCTTGAAATGATCGAGTGGCTGGAAAATCTATTTGCCAAGGAAAATTTCACGCTGTTTATGGTTACGCACGACCGTTATTTTTTGGAGCGNGTTTGTAATGAAATTGTGGAATTGGACGAAGGNACGCTTTACAGCTACAAGGGCAATTACAGCTATTACCTCGAAAAACGTGAGGCTAGAATNGAAAACGAAGCCACCGAAACGGGAAAGGCGAAGCAACTTTTCAAAAAAGAATTGGAATGGATGCGCCGCCAACCTAAGGCACGGACTACCAAAAGCAAAAGCCGGATTGATGATTTCCACGAAATAAAGGACCGCGCCAGCAAACGCCGCAACGACCACCAAGTGCAACTGGAATTGAACATGGAACGTATGGGAACCAAAGTTGTGGAGCTTCATAAAATATCAAAATCGTTCGGAGATAAATTGTTATTGGATAAGTTTGAATACAATTTCAACCGTGGCGAACGTGTAGGGATTATCGGGAAAAATGGAACTGGGAAATCTACTTTTTTAAATATTCTCACAGGAGCATTAAAACCCGATTCGGGGAAAGTGGTTGTGGGTGAAACGGTACAATTCGGTTATTACACACAAGCCGGAATTAATATAAAAGAAGGCCAAAAGGTAATTGACGTCATCCGCGAATACGGCGATTATATTCCACTGAAAAAAGGAAGACAGATTTCGGCCTCGCAACTTTTGGAGCGCTTTCTTTTCGACCCCAAAAAGCAATACGATTTTGTAGAAAAATTGAGCGGTGGAGAACGCAAGCGCCTTTATTTGTGTACCGTTCTTATCAAAAACCCAAACTTTTTAATTCTCGATGAGCCTACAAACGACCTTGATATTGTTACGCTAAACGTTTTGGAAAGTTTTCTTTTGGATTTCCCCGGCTGTCTTTTGGTGGTGAGCCACGACAGGTATTTTATGGATAAAATCGTGGACCATCTTTTTGTTTTTAGAGGGAATGCCGAAGTGGAGGATTTCCCCGGAAATTATACCGATTTCAGGGTTTACGAAGATAGTAATATACAGGAAAAGCGCGAGGCCAGTGAGGCAGCACCAAAGGTAAAAAAAGACTGGAAGCAGGACAATACTCCCGCAAAATTGAGCTATAACGAGCAGAAGGAATACCAAAAACTGGAAAAGGAAATAGCCAATCTGGAAAAGGAGCGCGAAGAACTTCAAAATAAATTTGCTACTGAAAACTGGGACGGCGAAGAAATTGATAAGCAATCCATTAAACTACAGGAGATTATAGATACCATTGAAGCAAAGGAAGAACGTTGGTTTGAGCTTTCAGCGAAAATGGAATAAGAGCTATAAGCCATAAACTGTAGGCTGTAGGCTTGTAGGGTGTAGGCAAATTATATGAAATCTGTACTTTAGCATACAGCTTAGAGCATAAAGCCTAAAGCCCTAAAAAATGATCCATCAATCAAAAAGTTACATAAAATTTATTCGGCTTGCCAAAAACAGACACGGCGTGCACTCCCCTTTTGTATATGATTTGGTGACAAATTGTTTTAACGACAAAACGAAATATCCCGAATACGAAACTTTAAAAAAACATCGCAAAGCATTGCGAGGCGACACTTCCAAGTTTGAGATGAAGGATTTTGGCCAAGGTTCCCGCGTATTTAAAGGCAATGCGCGAAAGGTTTCCGCTGTTATAAAAAATGCAGGAATGAAAAAGAAACGCCAAAGACTGCTCTTCCGCTTGGCGAAATATTTTAAAAGTGAAACTGTTTTGGAATTGGGTACCTCTCTGGGTTTGGGCACGGTGGCCCTATCGCTTTCCAATGAGTTTTCCGCAATCCAGACAGTGGAAGGTTGCCCAAATACCTTGCAAAAAGCGCAGGAATATTTTGAAAAATTCAACTTGCACAATATACAGATACACCAAAAGCTTTTCAGTGAATTTCTTCAAAATTCTCATGAAAAATTTGATTTAATATTTATAGACGGCGACCACAATGGCGAAAGGACATTGGAATATTTTCATTCCCTATTAAAAAATGTACATAACAATTCCGTGATTGTATTTGACGATATTTACTGGAGCAAGGATATGACGACGGCGTGGCAGCAAATAATCGCCAATGATATCGTAACGGTGAGCATAGATACTTTTCAATGGGGATTGGTTTTCTTTAGAAAAGAACAGGCAAAGCAGCATTTTATTATTCGTATTGGTTGATGGTTGATAGTTGATGGTTGATGGAAAAAATTATAGGTTTCCCTCTCCTCTCCGCTCTATTCTCTATTCTCTATTTTCTTTTCTCTTTTACCTTTTCGTTAATTGCTTTCCCACATAACTTTAAACTTTTAACTTTGAACTTTTAACTAAGATTGTAACAACCCACCTACCTTTGCGTCCTATAAAACAAATTGAAATACACCCATGAGCTTAGTAATTAAAATTCGAAATATTACGCGTGATTTCCCACTTGGGAATGAAGTGGTTAAAGTTTTAAAGGGAATAGATCTGGACATTGAGCGCGGCGAATACGTAGCGCTGATGGGCCCTTCCGGCTCGGGAAAATCTACCTTGATGAATCTCTTGGGATGTTTGGATACGCCCACTTCCGGTAGTTATGAGCTAAACGGAAAGGACGTGAGCAATATGAGCGATGACGAATTGGCGGAAATAAGAAATAAGGAAATAGGGTTTGTATTTCAAACCTTTAACCTGTTGCCACGTACTACTGCGCTTGAAAATGTGGCGCTACCGATGGTTTATGCAGGTGCCTCAAAAAGCGAACGAACCGAACGCGCCAAAGAAGTTTTAACAAATGTGGGGCTAGCTGACCGAATGGACCATAAACCCAACCAACTTTCCGGTGGGCAGCGCCAGCGGGTAGCAGTAGGAAGAGCTTTGGTAAATAAGCCTTCCATCATTTTGGCAGATGAGCCTACGGGGAATTTGGATTCAAAGACCTCGGAAGAAATAATGAATCTTTTTAATGAAATACACAAGGCTGGTAATACAGTGATTCTCGTTACCCACGAAGAGGATATTGCTGAAAATGCCCACAGGATTATTCGATTGCGGGATGGAATTGTGGAAAGTGATACTAAAAAGGAAGTAGTGAGTAGTGAGTAGTGAGTAGTGAGTAGTGAGTAAAAATATTATAACCCATTTCGCATTTCCTCTTCCCTGTTTTATCTTTGGAATATGAATCTTGACCTATCAAACCCCATCGTTTTAATTATTGGCGGAATCCTACTACTTGCCCTGCTTTATTTTTGGAACAAACGCAACGCTTCAAACCAAAAGGCGCGTCGTAATAGAAATTTCCGCAGCAGTTATTACGAGCGGAAAAAGGAACGGGAAAAAGAAAGTTAGCAGCTAGCAGTTACAGATGGCAGTTATTACCTTGTATTATTCTTAGGGTAATTTGTAACTTTGGAAGTTCACAAACTACAAAAATAAAATGAAAATATATACCAAAACCGGCGATGCAGGCACTACTGCCCTTTTCGGCGGCACACGGGTTCCCAAGCACAACATCCGTATTGAGAGTTACGGTACGGTTGATGAACTTAACTCATACCTCGGTCTGATTAGGACACAGGAAATTGACCCACGCAGCAAAGAAATATTGACCCAAATTCAAGATAGACTTTTCACCTTGGGCGCCATTTTGGCCACAGACCCTGAAAAGGCAACTTTAAAAAGTGGAAAGGAACGCCTCAACATTCCGAAAATTGATGAAGAAGACATCACGCTTTTAGAAAATGAAATGGACCGTATGAACGATGCCCTGCCAGCCATGACACATTTTATATTACCGGGTGGAAACACTACCGTGTCATATTGTCACATAGCCCGCACTGTCTGCCGCCGTGCAGAGCGGCGTACAACGCTTTTGAATGAAAATGAGCCTATTGATGAACGGGTGCTGATCTATTTAAACCGACTATCTGACTATCTATTTGTGCTGGCACGGAAGTTGTCTAAAGACACAAATGCGGAAGAGACGCAATGGATTCCGAAGAAATTGTGAGTTGTCGGTTGTTGGTGGTAAAAACGAAAAAATATATTGATTTTCAATATTTTCGTTAAATGGGCAAGTTGTAAGTGAATCTTTAAGTTACTCATAATCAAGTATTTGAAAACGTTCTTTAAAATATAGCAGAAATAATTTGGATTTTTCTTGACTTTTTAATCTAAAAAATTACTTTTGCAGAAAATTAAAACCTAAAGTGCTATGTACTGGACATTAGAATTGGCATCCTATTTAAGTGATGCGCCCTGGCCCGCAACCAAAGACGAATTGATTGATTACGCGATCAGGACCGGTGCTCCACTGGAAGTAGTGGAAAACCTTCAGGCTATTGAAGACGAGGGAGACTCCTATGACTCTATTGAAGAGATATGGGCAGACTACCCAACCGACGATGATTATCTTTGGAACGAGGATGAATATTAATCCCAAAGGTTTGGGAAACAATTAAAATAATATAAAAAGTCTCTTTTACGAGGCTTTTTTTTATTTAAAAAGTCGCCACTAAGACACGATTAAAATATCATCAATCGTGAATTTGTGGCCAAAAAACAAAATTGACAAAAGAGTGCTGCGCTGCAACACTTCAAAATAAATACACATCATGGGAATATTAGATAACGTACTAAAAGTTTTTGTAGGCGATAAATCAAAAAAAGACATCAGCCAAATACAGCCACTTGTAAATGAAATAAAAAAACACGAAGCAGCCATAGAGAAACTCTCCCACGATGAGCTAAGGGCGAAGTCAGATTTCTTCAGAAAAGAAATAAAAGCAGCACAAAAAGATGTTCAAGACCAGATTGACAGCCTTGAAAAACAATCTGAGGAAGAGCAGGACATCAACAAAAAAGAAGAATACTACAACCAGATAGACAAACTAAAGGACGATCGCTACGAAATTGAAAAAGCGACCCTTACCAAAATACTTCCCGAAGCTTTTGCCGTAATGAAAGAAACCGCAAAACGCTTTAAAGACAATGAAACCATTACCGTTACGGCGAGTCCGTTTGACCGGGAAATTTCTGCAGACAAAGATTATGTAACCCTTGAAGATGACAAAGCCATTTGGAAAAACTCTTGGGATGCCGCCGGAAAACCCATTACTTGGGATATGGTGCACTACGATGTTCAGTTAATTGGTGGGGTGGCGCTTCACGAAGGAAAAGTAGCCGAAATGCAAACGGGTGAAGGTAAAACCTTGGTTGCTACACTACCCATGTACTTAAACGCCCTTGCCGGAAACGGCGTTCACCTTGTAACCGTGAACGATTATCTTGCAAAGCGTGACAGCGCGTGGATGGCTCCTTTATTTGAGTTTCACGGAATGACGGTAGATTGTATTGATAACCACCGCCCCAATTCCGCAGCGCGAAGAAAAGCCTATCTCTCTGATATAACTTATGGTACCAATAACGAATTTGGTTTTGATTATCTGCGTGATAATATGGCGCATTCGCCAGACGATCTTGTACAGCGTCCGCACCACTATGCCATTGTGGATGAGGTGGATTCGGTATTGATTGACGATGCGCGTACACCGCTTATCATTTCTGGGCCCGTACCCGAAGGTGACCGCCACGAATTTAATGAGCTAAAGCCAAAAATCAGCAATATTGTTGACGTTCAGAAAAAATACTTGACCGGGGTTTTGGCCGAAGCTAAAAGGCTTATTAAGGAGGGTGATGAAAAAGAAGGCGGGTTCCAATTACTACGCGTTTATCGCGGTTTGCCTAAAAATAAGGCTCTGATAAAATTTCTTTCGGAAGAAGGGGTGAAACAAATTCTCCAGAAAACCGAAAACCACTATATGAGCGACAACAACCGTGAAATGCCAAAGGTTGATGCCGAGCTCTACTTCGTAATTGATGAAAAAAACAACCAGATAGAACTTACCGATAAAGGTGTAGATTTTCTATCAGGCGAAGGCGATCCCGACTTCTTCGTAATGCCAGAGATTGGAAGCGAAATTGCAAAGATTGAAAGCAAAGGGCTTTCCAAAGAAGAAGAGGTTGCTGAAAAAGAAGAGCTTTTCCGTGATTTTTCGGTAAAGAGTGAACGTATTCACACAATGAACCAATTATTGAAAGCCTATACTCTTTTTGAGAAGGACGACCAATATGTGGTGATGGAAAACAAGGTTTTGATCGTAGACGAGCAAACGGGTCGTATTATGGATGGTCGTCGTTACAGCGACGGACTTCACCAAGCTATTGAGGCGAAGGAGGATGTGAAGATTGAGGCAATGACCCAAACCTTCGCAACCATTACGCTTCAGAATTACTTTAGAATGTACCGTAAACTTTCAGGGATGACGGGTACTGCAGTTACAGAGGCTGGCGAACTTTGGGAAATCTATAAACTTGATGTGGTTGAAATTCCAACCAACCGCCCAATTGCCCGCCATGACCGTGAGGATAAAATTTACAAAACCAAAAGAGAAAAATACAATGCCGTAGCGGAGGAAGTTACAGCGCTCTCCAAAGCCGGCAGACCTGTTTTGATTGGTACCACTTCTGTGGAAATTTCAGAATTGTTGAGCCGTATGTTGAGTATTCGCAATATTCCGCACAACGTTTTGAACGCAAAACTCCACAAGCGTGAGGCCGACATAGTTGCCGAAGCAGGAAAGAGTGGTATAGTTACCATTGCTACCAACATGGCCGGGCGTGGTACAGATATTAAACTGAGTAAGGAAGTAAAAGAAGCTGGCGGACTTGCGATTGTAGGTACCGAAAGGCACGATAGCCGTCGTGTGG
This sequence comes from Aequorivita sp., assembly GCA_002715485.1. GTDB lineage: Bacteria > Bacteroidota > Bacteroidia > Flavobacteriales > Flavobacteriaceae > Aequorivita. The sequence goes on from PAZL01000002.1 coordinate 20,767, forward strand.
ACAGACAGTTGCGCGGACGTAGTGGTCGTCAAGGAGATCCAGGAAGCTCGCAGTTTTATGTTTCCTTGGAAGACAACCTGATGCGTCTCTTCGGAAGTGAGCGGATTGCAAAAATGATGGACCGTATGGGCTTGAAGGAAGGCGAGGTTATTCAGCATAGTATGATTTCAAAATCCATTGAGCGCGCTCAGAAAAAAGTAGAGGAAAACAACTTCGGGATCCGTAAACGTTTGCTGGAATATGATGACGTGATGAACGCCCAACGTGAGGTGGTTTACAAACGTAGATACCACGCATTGTTTGGCGACAGGCTTCGTGTGGACATTGCAAACATGATTTACGACACTGCCGAAGTAATTGCAGAAAGCAATAAATTGGCACAGGACTATAAGAATTTTGAATTTGAATTGATTCGTTTCTTCTCCATGAGCTCCCCTATTTCCGAAAAGGAATTTGAGAAAATGGATGCCCGAGAAATTGCCGGTAAAATTTACAAAGCCGCCTACGTTCATTATCAGGATAAAATGGCCCGCAATGCTGAAATGGCATTCCCGGTAATCAAAAATGTGTACGAGACCCAAAAGGATAAATACAAGCGCATTCTTGTGCCGTTTACAGATGGCGTAAAAACCCTGAACGTTGCCACCGATCTTGAAAAAGCCTATGAAACCGAAGGAAAGCAATTGGTAAACGATTTTGAGAAAAACATTACCCTTGCCATAATTGATGATTCTTGGAAAACGCACCTTCGTAAAATGGACGAGTTAAAACAATCCGTACAGCTGGCAGTTCATGAGCAAAAAGACCCTTTGCTTATTTATAAGTTTGAAGCTTTTGAACTATTTAAGGCGATGATTGAGAAAGTGAACAAGGATGTTATTTCTTTCCTTTTCAAAGGAGAATTGCCACAGGAAAACCAGCAGCAAATTCAGGAAGCCCGCGAGGTAAAACGCAAGGAAAACCTGAGCGAACAGAAAGACGAAATCCCAAATATGGACGAGCGCGCCGCCCAATCTCGAGCTGCAGGAAATACCCAACCCCAGCGCCAACAAGTAACTGAAACCATTACTCGTGAGCGTCCTAAAATAAACCGCAACGATAAGGTGACCATTAAGCACGTGATGAGCGGTGAGAATAAAGAGATGAAGTTTAAGCAAGCCATTCCTCTTTTGGATAAGGGAGATTGGGTGCTAGTGGATGATTAATTATTAGACCTAGGACGGAAAGACTTAGGACATAAGACTATTTGGTTTAAATTTTAAAATTGAGTTTATATATCCCGAAGGATTACTTCGGGATTTTTTATGACTTATATTTTAAAGCTTTAGTTCATTAAACCTTTTTTCTGTTTAAAAATCAGTTATTTATAAAGATAAAATTAATAAAATCAGGAAGTTTTTCATAATTTTATATATCAAAAACAACCTTTTAAAACCAAATATTATGAAAAAAGTACTATTCACACTCGCCTGCTTATCGTTGGCATTTATCTCCTGCAACGATAGTGCAAAAGAAAAAATGGAAACCGAAGACACTACTATAGTAGCAGATACCACTGCCACTGAAGAAGCCGAAATGATGGAAGAACCCATGGATTCCATTGCGATGCAAAAAGCTTGGGAAGCATACATGACACCTGGGGAACCCCACGAAAGAATGGCTGCCGATGTAGGCACCTGGAATGACGAACTTACTTTTTGGATGGGTCCCGATGCACCACCAGAAAAGGCTACCGCTACCGATGAAGTAAAAATGATTATGGGGGGCCGCTACCAAGAAAGCACAACCACTGGTGAAATGATGGGAATGTCCTTTGAAGGTAGATCAACCTTAGCTTATGATAACGCCACCAATGAATATATTTCTACATGGATAGACAATATGGGCACAGGTCTGGCCGTAATGCGTGGAAAATATGATGATGCCAGCAAAACAACAACCCTTACAGGTACAATGGTAGACCCTATGAGTGGAAAAGAAAAGCAGATGAAACAAGTATATACTTTTGTAGACGACGATACCCGCAAGATAGAAATGTATGAGGTAGGTACCGATGGAAAGGAAAACAAGACTATGGAAATTATTATGAAGAGAGCATAATTATTGCACACTTTAAAGTATTACAAATCCCGAGGCCTGTACTCGGGATTTTTTTGTTAAAATGAAGTATCTTTAAACTCAAAACAGGATTATTTATGAAAAAGATTTTCATCGAGTTTAAATGGGCCATAATTTTTACCATTACCCTGCTCTCGTGGATGCTGCTGGAGAAAACACTTGGCTGGCATGAAGAGCAGATTGCAGATCACCAATGGCTAACACTTTTATTTGCGCCTTTTGCTATATTGATGTACCTATTAGAAATGCGTGAAAAAAGAAGACGGGTTTACGGCGGAAAAATTACTTGGCTTCAGGGTTTTATTTCAGGAGTGATACTTAGTGTTTTTGTGGCATTGCTTTCACCCTTGGGGCAATACATTACCCATAATTATATAACTCCCCAATATTTCAATAATGTGATTGAATATTCCGTGACCAATGACTTGATGACCCGTGAAAAAGCCAATGAATATTTCAACATAAACAGCTATATGTGGCAATCTGCTATTGGGGCTTTTGGTTTTGGGGTAATTACAGCAGCAGTGGTTGCGATTTTTGTTCGGAAGAAATGACACGATTTCTTAAGAACATTTTAATGTACTTTTAAAGAGCAAACTAATTATAAAAGTATGATTTTTTTATATAAAAAAGTCTCTTATTCATCTCTAACATCCAATAATTGTTGAATATCATTTGTCGCAACTTTGGCATTAAAGATGTGTTGCACTACCTGTAAAAACGACACAAAAGAATTGATGGAAACAGATAATTCTAAAGTATTCCATTCGACAACTACGATAATGGATGGTATGGAAATGATCGAGGTGCCTAGGGATCCCGTGGCAATAAAAAAGTTTGAAAAATTATATAAGCTCGAACGCAGACCGCATAAGAGTGTTTACCAAGGAATGAACTTGGAACGGTAAATTGATTTTTTTCGATACCCCCGAATGCGACTTCAAAAAAGCTACTGCCACCGATGAATTAAATGCCGATGGTCACGAAAACAAAACCTTGGGCAACCTGATGATAAAAGGCATGAAAATACGTTTTCCCACATATCCCAAAACTTCCCAATTTGGTCGGGTTTTTAATTTTCTTCCATTCGTAAAATACCCTTTAAAAATGTACCTTTATAGGCTTTATAATTCACAATTATTAAAAACAGCATGCGTTTATTTTTCAGCTTTTGTTTTTTGTTCCTGATGGTTTTGAATGCTCCCGCACAAAACAACGCGACCATTGCAAGTTTGCTAAAGGAAGCCGAAAGCAATCTCTATTCACAGCCGGAACAAAGTGGAAAAATAGCGGATTATATAATTTCCCAAAAGGAAGATAATCTTACTAACACGGAAGCAACTTTGCTCTTGGCGAAAAGCTTTTTTGTCAGGGGAAATTATAACGAAGCAGCAAAAAATGCGCTTCAGGCAAAAAAACTTGCCGATGGCTCATCTAACGACACATTAAAATTAAAAACGAAAATTTTCGCCATTCAATTGTTGCGTGAATTGGGATTGAATATCGTTGCCGAAAATTATTTGCAGGAAATAAAAGCTTCTGCCAAAAGTATTTCTGCTAAATTTAAAGGCGAAATGCTTCAGGATAAAGCTTTTGTAAATAGCAAAGCGAATAATTTTTCAGAGGCAATATCCCTATTGAATCAAGCCAAAATCCATTTTGAAGAAAACAAACAACACTTCCTATTGAATGAGGCGAATATTGCATTATCGGAAATTTATTTGAAAACTTCCCGATTAGATTCTGCAAGGATTTACTTGCAAAAAGCGCAGACGAATTCAGAAAATGATTATCAAAAAGTGCAAGTCCTTTACAATTTTGGAAATCTGTATTTTTCGCAAAAAGCATATGCAAAGGCACTCAAAGCTTATCAGCAATCATTGGATCTTTCACTAAAACTTCCCAATAAAATATATGAGAACAAAAATGTGGAGCGGTTAACGGTAACCTATTTGGCACTTGAGGACAAGCAGCAATTTTTTTCATACAAACAGAAAGCGAACACAACCGCTACAGAAGTTGAAACGGACAAAACCCTTGCTGTAAATTCGGTGTATAATTTTACGAATAACTATCAAAAAGAACTTTCTGAAAAATCGATAGTAGATGCACGTTTCTGGATTTATATTTTGGCGGGAGTGCTTCTTTTTATCTTCGTTATTGGGTACACTATAAATTATCTTTACAAATCGAAAACAAAGGAATATTCGGCTATTTACAAATACCTTTCCCCAAAAGAAGCCCTTGCGTATGCAAATTCTGAAAATGAAAAAAATGAAAAAAGTTCGCTGGTTTCCGAAGAAACGGAACAGTTGCTTTTACAAAAACTGCATCGTTTTGAGGCAAGCCAAAAATTTACCAATCCCGACATGAGTATCGCGGTTTTGGCCGCGCAATTCGATACGAATACCAAATATCTTTCTGAAGTAATAAACCGGCAAAAAGGAAAGAATTTCAACAGTTACATTAAT
>PAZL01000003.1 GCA_002715485.1 Aequorivita sp.
ATATTAAAGTTTAATACGAAACCAAAATAATGGATACTAATATGGATACTAAAAGAAAAAACTCCTCATAAGTGTACTGATTACCAGTGTTTTATGAAGAGTTTTGTCGGGGTGGCAGGATTCGAACCTGCGACCTCCTGCTCCCAAAGCAGGCGCGATAACCGGGCTACGCTACACCCCGTGAACAGCAATTGTTATATTGTTCACTGTATTTTGGAGTTTCTTGTTTAAACTCTATAATGCGGAGAGACAGGGACTCGAACCCTGGCGACGGTTGCCCGTCGACAGATTAGCAATCTGCTCCGTTACCACTCCGGCACCTCTCCAGTTTTTTATGAACGTGTCATCCTAAAATGCGGTTGCAAATGTAAGTTTATAAATGGTATAACGCAACAAAAAAAATACGTTTTTTTTATAAATTTTAATTGCTCTCTGTATGAGGATTTTACAATCCAAAAAAAATAACGCATTATTCAGGATATTCCACCCTGAGGTGATAAATATTGTTCAGTTTCTTTTTTAGCACTTTTTTAATGATCTCAATTTCCTTAAAAGTTATGTTTGCGTTTAAAAATTGCCCTTGCGCCATTTGATTGTTGATTATCTTTTCAACAAATTCATCGATAATCGTAGAAGAAGGTTCTTTTAAGCTTTTGCTGGCAGCCTCTACACTGTCTGCCATCATTAAAATGGCAGTTTCTTTTGAAAAAGGAATTGGTCCGGGATAGATAAAATCTTCTTTGTTGGCCTCACCTTGTTGCTCGCGCTCTTTTTTATAGAAATAGTACACCAAACTCGTTCCGTGGTGAGTTCGAATAAAATCAATCACTCTATCAGGAAGATTGTTTTTTCGGGCTATCTCTATTCCTTTTATTACATGGTCTATTATTATTTGTGCACTTTCCTTTGGATCTAATTCATTATGTGAATTGATTGAATTTACTTGATTTTCAGTAAACATGGTTGGGTTTAACATTTTCCCGATATCGTGATATAGTGCCCCTACCCTAACCAGCATGCTATTAGCTCCAATCTCGTTGGCCGAAGCTTCAGCTAGGTTTGCAACATTCAATGAATGGTGAAATGTTCCTGGTGCTTTATTTGAAAGCTCTTTCAGCAATTTGGAATTTGTATCGCTCAACTCCAGTAGCGAAACATCTGAAACCAAACCGAAGATTTTTTCATAGAAATAAATCAATGGATGTGCAAAAAGCGTTGCCAGTCCACAAAGGATAAAATATTGAAAATTCTGCCATTGTATCGTCTGTATGTTTCCTTCCTGTATTACAAAAAAGGCAAAATAGCCAAGAATGTAAATGAGCGTTATTTGTCCAACGGAAATAAACAAATTTGCTCTTTTGTATAATTCTGAAACAGTTAGGATGGTTACTATTCCTGCAATAAACTGCAAAAACATATATTCAAAACTGTTTGGAACAATAAACCCCAGTAATAAAATAGTTAAAACATGTACAAATAAACCAACGCGCGGGTCAAAAAAAGCTTTCAGAATAAGCGGCAGAATACAGATTGGCACAACATAAACATAATCGGCATGAACCTTCACCACGAGTGTGGTAAGAAAAACCATTAAAAGGATGTTGAAAAATATAAAAGTGACCTTGGTATTGTTATTATAAATAACCGGTCTGTAATTTCTCAGAAATAGAAAGAGCATTAGAAACACAAGCGAGACCAGCATAGAATAGCCCACTAAGAGCCATAGGTAATTATTTTTGCTCCAAATCTGGCTGTCAAATTCTGCTTTTAACGAATTCAAAATTTGAAATTTATCCCCTTCAACCACTTCGCCCTTGGCAATTATTCGTCCACCCTTTTCAATTATTCCTCTGTTTGGGTTTAGCGCTGCAATCTCAGCCTCAATAGCTGCATTGGTCAATCTGGTATTTAGCGATACATTGGGTTCTAATACTTCATTTAAAAGATTGTAAAGCAATACTTGCACATCTTCGGTGTTGCTTTTTTCAATCAATTCCCTGACTTTTTTGTTCAAATTTTCTTTCTTGAACAATTGCGAATAGGTTCGTTCCTCTATTTCATTACCTTTTTTTAAATAAATAAGCCTATCGCCTTCATAATTATGGATTTCGTCTGTAACACCATTTTTATATACATCTGAAATTAAAGAGCTTCCCAATCTTTCCACAGTTTTGTAGGGAGTGCTATAAAGGCTATCAACATATTTTACTTCTAGATTTTCATTAAAATTTTCAAGAACTCTTTGCTCTATTTCACCGTTGTATTCAAAATAAGGAACTGCATTGCCTCTAATTTCTTCCTTTTCCTTTTTAAGCGTGTCTTCGTCTTTTTTTATAGTAAAGCTAAAGGGCGCATACAAGTTTTCATATTGCCAAGGCTTTCCTTTTTGGAAATTATACTTAAACTGTCCTCCCTTCGGAAGAAAATAAATTACTAAAAGCGTTGAGGCTATAAATAGAAAAACCTTATAAATAATAGACTGGTTTTTCGCAAACAAGGAAAAAAGGTTCTTCATAGAATGATAACTTAAAGTAAAGGTATAAATAAGGAATGAGTTATCCCAAAACCAATACTTGCAAAGATTGATATTTAAGTTAGAAATCCGTAATTTCGCAATCCTTATTTCAAATTAAAAAGCAGTAGCATGAACAATAAAGTAGTTATAGTATCCGCAGCCAGAACACCAATAGGAAGTTTTATGGGAAGCCTATCTTCATTAACCGCAACCCAATTGGGCTCAGCGGCCATTAAAGGCGCATTGAATAAAATAAACCTTGATCCTTCCGCCGTTCAGGAAGTGTATATGGGCAATGTGGTTCAAGCGGGTGTAGGCCAAGCCCCAGCACGCCAAGCTGCTTTAGGTGCTGGAATTCCAGATACTGTACCAGCAACAACAGTTAATAAGGTATGTGCATCGGGAATGAAAGCCGTAATGCAAGCCGCTCAGGCCATTGCACTTGGTGATGCTGATGTGATAGTTGCAGGGGGAATGGAAAGTATGAGCAATATCCCACATTATGTACATATGCGCAGTGGAACAAAATTTGGACCCGCTACTTTAATTGACGGAATGCAAAAAGACGGTTTGGTAGATGCTTACGATCACAATGCCATGGGAACCTGTGCAGATCTATGTGCTACCGAATATAATTTTTCCCGAGAAGATCAGGATGCCTTCGCCATCAAATCGTATGAACGCTCAGCAAAAGCTTGGGCCGATGGAAAATTTAATGATGAAGTTGTTTCTGTGGAAGTACCACAGCGTCGAGGTGAGCCGGTTGTTGTTTCCGAAGATGAAGAGTTCAAAAATGTAAAGATGGACAAGATTTCCTCTTTACGTCCAGCTTTTACAAAAGATGGTACCGTTACTGCAGCAAACGCATCTACCATTAATGATGGTGCAGGCGCGATGGTTTTGATGAGTGAGGCAAAAGCAAAAGAATTGGGACTTAAACCATTGGCATATATAAAAAGCTATGCAGATGCCGCACAGGAGCCAAAATGGTTTACTACCGCTCCCGCAAAAGCACTTCCCAAAGCAATTGCAAAAGCAGGGATTGATATCAAGGATGTAGATTATTTTGAATTCAACGAGGCATTTGCCGTTGTTGGATTAGCGAATATGAAAATTTTAGGATTAAACGACAGCAATGTAAATGTAAACGGTGGCGCCGTATCACTTGGTCATCCGCTGGGCTGCAGTGGTGTCAGAATATTGATTACGCTTGTAAATGTGCTTAAGCAAAATGATGCCAAAATTGGCGCTGCAGCTATCTGTAATGGCGGTGGTGGCGCTTCAGCAATGGTAATTGAAAGAATCTAAAAGAACCCGTAACTATCTACAATAAATTCTGAATGGATTACGGTATCTGTAATTTAAGTGTGGTCCCACTTCGAGCCGAAGCTTCCGATGCGAGTGAAATGGTGACCCAAGTACTTTACGGCGAACATTTCAAAATATTGGAAACCCGTAAAAAGTGGAGCCGTATCCGTTTAGCTTTTGATAAATATGAAGGCTGGTTAGACAACAAACAATTTTTTAATATAGCCGAAGAAGATTATGCCGATTTTGAAAAAAAACCATTGGAGCTTTCTTCTGATTTGGTAGATTTTGTTACCTCGCCTGATAATCAGTTGTTCTCTATCTGTTTGGGAAGTAATATTTCCGCAGCATCTTATTTAAAACATCACTTTGAGGGAAAATCAGTTTCTGCAAAACTTCCGAAGGGACATTTGGTTGAAACTGCGCTACTCTACTTAAATAGCCCCTATCTATGGGGCGGCAAAACGCCTTTTGGTATTGATTGCAGTGTTTTTACTCAAATGGTCTATAAATTGAATGGCTATAAATTGCTTCGGGATGCGAATCAACAGGCAACCCAAGGGGAAGCTTTGAGTTTTATTGAGGAAAGTGAGCCGGGCGATTTAGCTTTTTTTGATAATGACGAAGGTAAAATTACTCATGTGGGTATAATTATGAAGGACAATTACATTATCCACGCCCATGGAAAAGTACGCATAGATAGGTTGGATCATAGCGGTATTTTCAACTACGAAATGCGCAGCCACACACACAAACTTAGAGTAATAAAAAGAATTATTTAAAAAGAAAAACCCCTGATTTTTCAGGGGTTTTCTTCTTTTTATAGCTATAAAAGCTTTTATCCTTGAGCTTCCAAGGCTTCTAGTTTTGCCTTGGTTTCTTTATATTTTGCATCCTCACCAATCTGGCTATAAATATTCATTAAATATTTAAGTACATTTTGGTTGGAAGGATTAATTGCTCTTGCCTTCTCTAAATACGGCAATGCATCCTTGTATGATTGTTCGCGTTGTTTTTTAAGCTCATCATATCTTTTATTGTCTGCGGCAGAATTTCCTAAGCTATTCATTTCCTCAACAATTTTGTCTTCTCCAGATAATTTCAATGCTGCAAGGTTAATAAGTGCTGCTTCATAGTCTGGTCTTAGCTCTAAAGCTTTGTTATAATATTCCAAAGCCTTCTCTTTATTGCCCAATTGGTCATTGCTAATACCTAGGTTAAAATAAAGTTCAGGGTTTTCAGGATCTGAAGCTACTATTTTTTCCATTAATTCATTATATCTTGCATTATCGCCCATTTTGTAGCTCATGTCTGCGTCTGCTCTCATAAGGAAAACATCATCAGGGTTTTCTGCCCTCGCAGTTTTAATCAATGCTTTTGCTTTATCTGTATCACCTCTTTCAATATAAATAAGTGTCATATTACGAAGTATTTCTCCTTTTCTGGATTCGGTAACACGAGATTCAGGTTTAATAAATTCACCAGACTTTACTGCAATGTTTCGAATGTTCTCATTTTCAAAAGCTTCTACTTGACCTGTTTCTTTACTTGTAGCTACAAACTCTTTTGTAGCGCCCGTATAGCCAAGATCCAATAGCATTTGGTAGTATTTAATAGCTGTATCATAATCCTGACCATTCACAGCATTTCCGGCTGCAAAATATAAATCAGAAGTATCTTTCTTTGTAACCATATAACTGGTATACAATTTATCAGTTGCCATTTTATATTGTTGCGCATTTTGGTCTTTTATTGCGCTATTGATTAGTGTGGCTCTTAAGTTTTGCAATTGCTCACTTATTTCAGACTCAATTTTTGGATTTAGGGAAATGGAAGTACTGAACGCTTCAGCAGCACCTTTTAATTTCTTGAAATCACTTCCAGCTGAGCCTAAAAGAGCTTCACCCTTCACGGCATAAAATTCCGCTTTCATGTCATTATCTGCACTCCCTAGCATAGCTTCTGCTTCGCCCAAATATGTTAATGCTTCACTATACTCATTAGATTTTACGGCTTTCTCGGCTTTTTTGATTTCTTTTTTTTGTCCAAATGAAATAGCAGATACAAAAGCCAGTCCTGTTATTAAAATTCGTGTTTTCATGTGTTAAAGTTTATTCGTTATTTTCGGTTTGAGTTTCGTTATTATCAAGAGTGGTGCCATCATTTGCTTCATCTATAATTTCTACCTCATCGTCGTCATCTTTCATAGCTTTTGCTACTGCTGCAATGGCGTCATCTTCCCTAACTTTTATCAATCGTACCCCTTGAGTGGCACGGCCCATTACGCGAAGATTTGCTACAGCCATTCTAATGGCAATCCCAGATTTATTGATGATCATTAAGTCATCATCATCGGTTACATTCTTGATTGCTACTAATTTACCAGTTTTTTCGGTAATATTAATAGTTTTCACTCCTTTTCCCCCTCGGTTGGTAATTCGGTAATCTTCAATAGAAGATCTTTTTCCGTAACCATTTTCAGAAACGACCAAGATTTCAGAATCGCCATCATCCACTGCTATCATGCCTACCACTTCGTCTTTTTCATTACCAAGAGTAATTCCACGAACTCCAGAGGCATTTCTACCCATTGGTCTGGTTTTTTCCTCTTCAAAACGAATGGCTTTCCCAGATTTTACAGCTAACATTACTTGGCTGTTTCCAGTGGTCAATTTTGCTTCAAGCAATTCATCGTCTTCTCGAATGGTTATCGCATTGATACCGTTAGTTCTTGGCCTTGAATATTGCTCCAATGGGGTTTTCTTAACCTGTCCTTTTTTGGTGGCCATAATTACATAATGGCTATTTATATACGCTTCATCTTTTAAATCCTGAGTACAGATGAAAGCTTTCACTTTATCATCCGGCTCAATATTTATAAGGTTTTGAATAGCCCTTCCTTTTGAAGTTCGTGTTCCTTCGGGAATTTCAAAAACGCGCATCCAGAAACATTTTCCTTTTTGGGTAAAGAAAAGCATGTATTGGTGGTTAGTTCCTACAAATAAATGTTCCAAGAAATCTTCATTTCGTGTAGCCGAAGCCTTTTGCCCAACTCCTCCTCTATTCTGTGTTTTGTATTCTGATAGTGAAGTACGCTTAATATAACCGGCGTGCGAGATGGTTAAAACTACTTGCTCATCTGCAATTAAATCTGTAATACTTACGTCACCACCGGCATATTCAATTGTAGAGCGGCGCTCATCACCATATTTATCCCGAATTTCCTCGAGTTCTTCTTTGATGATTTGCATTCTACGCTCTTTACTGGCTAGAATTTCCTTGTAGTCGCCAATGGTTTTCATCAGTTCGTCATACTCACTGCGCAATTTATCCTGTTCCAGACCTGTTAATTGGCGAAGTCGCATTTCAACAATAGCCTTGGCCTGAATTTCTGTAAGTTTGAAGGATTCCATCAAGCGCTCTCTTGCTTCATCGGCATTGGAAGAAGCGCGTATCAATCTAATTACTTCATCAATATTATCAGAGGCAATAATTAAACCTTCCAAAATATGCGCCCGTTCTTCGGCTTTGCGAAGCAAATACTCTGTACGACGCACAACAACCTCGTGGCGGTGCTCCACAAAGTAGTGGATCAGTTCCTTTAGGTTTAATAATTGCGGCCTTCCGTTCACCAATGCAATATTGTTTACACTGAAACTTGATTGCAATGCAGTATACTTGAAGAGCATATTAAGAACGATATTCGGAATTGCGTCGCGCTTTAATATATAAACAATGCGCATACCCTTTCTATCACTTTCGTCACGAATGTTCGAAATACCTTCTATTTTCTTTTCATTCACCATATCAGCGGTCTTTTTGATCATTTCCGCCTTATTAACTTGATATGGAATTTCAGAAACTACAATACATTCTCTTCCGTTTACCTCCTCAAAACTGGCTTTGGCGCGCATTACAACACGACCACGACCTGTGTGGAAAGCCTCACGAACACCTTCATATCCGTAAATAATTCCACCGGTAGGGAAATCTGGGGCCTTGATGTGCTGCATCAACTCATCAATTTCAATATCATTATTCTCAATATATGCTATTGTCCCGTTTACAACTTCGGTAAGGTTGTGCGGCGGCATATTTGTAGCCATCCCCACTGCAATACCAGAAGCTCCATTGATTAAAAGTCCCGGAACGCGTGTTGGGAGGACGGTAGGTTCTTTTAATGTATCATCAAAGTTTAATTGGTGGTCAACGGTTTCCTTATCAATATCAGCAAGCATTTCTTCAGAAATTTTCTGCATCCTAGCTTCTGTATATCGCATTGCTGCGGGGCTATCACCATCAACAGAACCAAAGTTTCCTTGGCCATCAACCAATAAATAGCGCAGGCTCCACTCTTGGGCCATACGCACCATGGCATCATAAACCGAGGTATCACCGTGTGGGTGATATTTACCTAGAACCTCTCCCACAATTCTAGCAGATTTTTTATGTGCACCCGTGGCCCTAATGCCAAGTTCGTGCATTCCGAACAAAACCCTTCGGTGTACCGGTTTCATTCCATCACGAACATCTGGCAGCGCACGTGACACTATGACCGACATCGAATAATCGATGTAGGCAGATTTCATTTCATCTTCAATGTTAATAGGGATTATTTTATCACCTTCAGCCATAAAAAATAGGTTTAATTATCGTTGTTGAACTAATGGAGCAAGATACACTTTTTCGTAGGTTTAACAGGGGTTTTTGCTATCTGTTATTCACGAATTTATTAACAAATTTGGGGGGTAAAATCGTTAATAAGTATCATTGAATATACTTTGAATTCCACCATATATTTTGTCCTTTTACTAAAATGATATCAAATAGGAACAGTTTTTGTCCTATTTTGGTTAATTTAGTACTTATTAAGAAGAGAGGATTTTAAATATGGATGATAATTTTTCCCCAAGAGTAAAAGATGTAATTGCCTATAGCAAAGAAGAAGCCCTTCGCCTAGGCCACGATTTTATTGGTACCGAGCACTTAATGCTCGGCCTTTTAAGAGATGGTAACGGCAAAGCGGTAACGATTCTTAATGCACTGGCTATTGACTTAAACCACTTAAGAAGAAAAGTGGAAATTTTAAGTCCGGCCAATCCAGGCGTTACAACAAATACAAACGATAAAAAGAACCTGCACTTAACCCGTCAAGCGGAAAGGGCTCTGAAAACGACATTTTTGGAAGCAAAACTTTTTCAAAGTAATTCCATTAATACTGCACACTTATTATTGTGCATTCTCAGGAATGAAAACGACCCCACTACCAAGTTGTTGAATAAAATGAAAGTAGATTATGACGTGGTGAAAGACCAATTTAAGCTTATGATTACAAACGATGATGATTATATAGACACACCGAGTGCCGAATCATTTCCAAATGATGACGATACCTCGGCTGAGGATGCTAACAAGGAAAACTTATTTTCCGGAACTACTGCAAAAACAAACAAAAAGTCCAAAACCCCTGTTTTGGATAATTTCGGAAGAGATTTAACTGCTTTGGCCGAAGAAGGCAAGCTAGACCCCGTTGTGGGTCGAGAAAGTGAAATACAACGTGTTTCCCAAATTTTGAGTAGAAGAAAAAAGAACAATCCTTTACTAATTGGCGAACCTGGTGTTGGTAAATCTGCAATTGCTGAAGGCTTGGCATTGCGAATTATTCAAAGAAAAGTATCACGCATTCTTTACGATAAAAGAGTGGTAACACTAGATTTAGCTAGTCTTGTGGCCGGAACCAAATATCGCGGCCAATTTGAGGAGCGCATGAAAGCCGTTATGAATGAACTTGAGAAGAATGATGATATTATTCTTTTTATTGATGAAATTCATACCATCGTTGGTGCCGGTGGTGCCACAGGTTCTTTGGATGCCTCAAATATGTTCAAACCAGCGCTAGCAAGAGGTGAAATTCAATGCATCGGTGCTACTACGCTGGATGAGTACCGTCAATATATTGAAAAAGATGGTGCGCTGGAAAGACGTTTTCAAAAAGTATTGGTAGAGCCCACTACCGTTGAAGAAACCATCGAGATTCTTAAAAATATAAAAGATAAATACGAAGCCCACCACAATGTAATCTATACTGATGAAGCTATTGAGTCTTGTGTAAAACTTACAAATAGATACATGACGGAGCGTTTTCTTCCAGACAAGGCTATTGACGCTATGGATGAGGCTGGTTCTCGTGTGCATATTACAAACATCCATGTTCCAGATAAAATTTTGAAAATTGAAAAACAACTGGAAGAAGTTCGGGAACTGAAGAATACCGTCGTCAAAAAGCAAAAATATGAAGAAGCTGCAAAACTTCGGGATGATGAAAAAAATCTTGAAAAAGAACTTGCTCTAGAACAAGAAAAATGGGAAGCCGACTCAAAACTTCACAAGGAAACTGTTGATGAGGAAAATGTAGCGGAAGTAGTCTCTATGATGACCGGTGTTCCCGTAAATAGAATTGCACAAACCGAGACCACAAAACTCGCTGCACTTCCCGACCGAATTAAAGGAAAAGTTATCGGTCAAGACGAAGCAGTTGCCAAAGTTGTTAAAGCAATTCAAAGAAACCGTGCCGGATTAAAAGATCCAAACAAACCTATTGGTTCCTTTATTTTCCTCGGACAAACGGGTGTTGGTAAAACACAATTAGCAAAAGTATTGGCGCGTGAGTTGTTTGATTCAGAAAATGCATTGATTCGCATTGATATGAGCGAGTATATGGAAAAATTTGCTATTTCCCGATTGGTGGGAGCTCCTCCAGGGTATGTGGGTTATGAAGAGGGTGGCCAACTTACCGAAAAGATTAGAAGAAAGCCATATGCAGTCGTCCTTTTGGATGAAATTGAAAAAGCGCACCCAGATGTTTTCAATATGTTACTTCAGGTTTTGGATGATGGGTATTTAACAGATAGTCTTGGAAGAAAAATTGATTTCAGAAATACTATTATAATTATGACTTCCAATATTGGAGCTCGTCAAATTAAAGACTTTGGCCAAGGTGTTGGTTTTGGCACCGCTGCAAAAAAGAGCCAAGAGGAATCGCACACCAAAAGTGTAATAGAAAATGCCTTAAAGAAAACTTTCGCTCCAGAGTTTTTAAATCGTATTGATGATGTTATGGTATTCAATGCCTTGGAAAGAGAAGATATCCATAAAATTATTGATATTGAATTAAATAAACTTTATGCCCGCATTTCAGATATAGGGTATGAATTAAAGCTAACGGAAAAAGCAAAGGATTTTATTGCCGACAAAGGTTTTGACAAACAATACGGTGCACGTCCATTAAATAGGGCTATTCAAAAATACATTGAAGATGCACTAGCAGAAGAAATTATTAAAAGTAATCTGCAGGAAGGTGATACAATAACGATGGATCTTGATGAAAAATCCAATGAACTCACCATAAAAATCAAGAAGCAAAAGAAACCTACGGAATCTTAAGTACTTTCGGTTCCTTCCAAACAATAAATTTTAAAATTTTACTAACTCCCTAAAATTATGTATTTTAGGGAGTAATATTTTTATTCATGATTAAAGCATTATTTTATGAATTTGGTGAAATTGATGTCTTCAAAAACTTCGTTATTGCCATAATGAAAGAAGGTATCACGGTAAAACCTGAGTATAACGATCATCTTGTTGAAATTGCCAATACTTACTTTGCCAATAGACCCTTTGCATATATTACTTACCGAAAAAACAGTTATGCAGTTGACCCCATGGTTTATTTGAAAACTTCACAAATTCAAAATCTAGTAGCATTTGCAATAGTCGCTAATGAGGAACACAAAATAAAGAATGTCGAGATTGAAAAACTCTTTCTAAAAAAACCGTTGGAAATCTTTTCAAATCTTGACGATGCCAAAGAATGGGTAAATAAGCTTATTGAGAATAGAGAATTTTAAAAATGCTAAAAAGGTAACGATATCTATCCGCAGCAATTATTTAATGAAAGTGAGCCGACTCCTTCCCCTAGCTGAGTTCTTCATATTATTTTATCCAAATAATATTTCCCCATCCACATCCATTGACTGAATATATGCTACACTTGCGTGAATATCATCGGCAAGCAGCCTGTCGTCTTCAATAAATGGAACTATAGACCTATATGGCTTTAAAAATGATTCTATAAAAGGTGAAGATTTCTTCGGCTCCCTAAATTTTAAAGCCTGTGAAGCATTCATTAATTCAATGGAAAGAATAGTTTCAAGGTTTTCAATAATGCGTAAACACTTGGTAGCCCCATTGGCTCCCATGCTCACGTGGTCTTCCTGTCCGTTAGAAGATACTATGGAGTCCACGGAAGCTGGCGTTGCCAGTTGTTTGTTTTGGCTCACAATACTGGCCGCAGTATATTGTGGAATCATAAAACCGCTGTTTAAACCTGGGTTATTTACTAAAAATGCCGGTAGTTCCCGAAGTCCAGAAACCAATTGATAGGTTCTTCTTTCTGAAATATTACCCAACTCTGCCATTGCAATTGCCAAATAATCTAAAGCTAAAGCCAGCGGTTGACCGTGAAAATTTCCACCGGAAATAATAACGTCTTCTTTCACAAATATATTTGGGTTATCGGTTACCGAATTAATTTCAGTCTTAAAGGTTTTGTGGACAAAATGTATGGTATCTTTTGTCGCGCCGTGAACTTGTGGAATACACCGGAAAGAATAAGGGTCCTGTACATTTTTCTTTTCAGAAAGTCCTAACTCACTACCTTCCAAAAACTCTAATATCTGTTCGGCAGTTTTTACTTGTCCTCTATGGGGACGCACCAAGTGCACCAAAGCATTAAAAGGGCTCATATTGCAATCAAATGCATCAATGGAAACGGAACCTATTAAATCTGCCAAATAGGATAGTTTATAACTTTTCAAAAGACAGTAAACCCCGTAGGCGCTCATAAATTGGGTGCCATTTAACAAAGCCAGTCCTTCCTTGGCCTGTAAGGTTATTGGCTCCCAATTGAATTTTTTCAGCACTTTATCTGCTTGAATACGTTCGCCACCGTAATATACCTCGCCTTTACCCAATAACGGTAACGAAAGATGTGCCAAGGGTGCCAAATCGCCAGAGGCTCCCAAACTTCCCTGAGAATATATTACAGGCAAAATATCATTATTATAAAAATCAATCAATCGTTCCACGGTCTCAATCTGAACTCCGCTGTAACCATAACTCAATGATTGTATTTTTAACAAGAGCATCAATTTTATGATAGGTTTTGGTACAAATTCACCAGTACCGCAGGCGTGGGACATCACCAAATTTTCCTGGAGTTTAGAAAGGTTTTCTGAAGATATCTTTACATTGCACAAAGAACCGAAACCTGTATTTATACCATAAACAGGGGTTTGGTTGTCCTTCATTTTGCTGATAAGATATTCTCTGGACTTATTTATATTCAGTTGGGCTTCTTCGGAAAGGGCAAGATGGGTATGATTTTCAACAATATCCTTTATTGTGGACAGATCGAGAATTTCTGAACTTATATAATGTGTTTTCATTGGGAAGGTATTCTTTCGGCAAAAATACTGTTTTTAAATTGCCCAGCCACCTTTCTTCATTTCAAAAGCTGAATGAAAATTGCTATATAAGAAATTAAATGTTTTAAAAATTAAGTGTTCAATTTTATAAGAAATGTATAATCAATACGTAATTTTACGGTAAAATTTTA
This sequence comes from Aequorivita sp., assembly GCA_002715485.1. GTDB lineage: Bacteria > Bacteroidota > Bacteroidia > Flavobacteriales > Flavobacteriaceae > Aequorivita. Next base: position 13,500 of record PAZL01000003.1, read on the forward strand.
AAATATAGTAAATGAAAAAATTAGGCTTATTCCTTTTGGTGCTTTTAGTGATTGCCTGTGAGCAAGAAGAAAAACCACAATATTCCATACTTAGCGGTACTGTTGAAAATAATACTGCAGAAACTGTATTTGTGCGTGGTAATGATTTTGAAAAAAGAACACAAATAGATGAAAATGGCTCCTTTTTAGACACACTTCATATAAAAACGGACGGTTTTTATGAAATGTATGTTGGCCGTGAACGTACTGGTATTTATTTAGAAAAAGGAAAAACACTTTCGGTGACGCTCGATGCCAATGAGTTTGATGAAACCCTAAAATATACTGGTGATTTGGGCAACATCAATAACTTTTTGGCTGCCAAATATCTTTGGAACGAGCAAAATCTAGACTACAAAGAGATCTTTTCAAAGAATGAAGCTGACTTCGTTGAACAGTTGGATAAGAATCAAAAAAGCTATGATAGCTTATATACTGCCAATGCGATAAATAATGAAGATTTCAAGGAAAAACTTTCTGTGGAAGATAAATACGCACGAGCCATAATGCTGGAGAATTACCAAGAGGCATATCGCTATTACAACGATAGTACCGATTTTAAAGTTTCTGACAGTTTTTATGATGATTTAAAAAACATAAGCTATACCGATACTCTTGCATATCGCCATTCAGTGGCTTATCAGAGCTTGCTCGATGCACATTTTAACAGGTTGGCTGCACAGGAAGCTTCAGAAAAAAGCAATACCGATCAAGCCATTATTTATCTAAAAAAAGTTGATGAAAGCCTTCCGGATGGTTATGCCAAGGACCGGATCATGAGTTCTTATCTACAGTTTGGCTTAAAACCAAATGAAAGTATAGATGAAGTTTTCGATATTTACAAAAACAGTAATCCAGGTTCCGAAAATTTAACTGCGCTTACGGAGCGTTACAATAAACTCAAAACTATTACAAAAGGCAACTCCTCGCCTACCTTTAATTTTGAAAACCATAAAGGTGGTTATACTTCATTGGAGAGCCTAAAAGGAAAATATGTTTATATCGATGTTTGGGCAACTTGGTGCGGCCCTTGTCTTCGCGAAATTCCATCCTTAAAAGAAGTTGAAAAAGAATACCATAACAAGAATATTGAATTTGTAAGTATTTCAATTGACGAGCCAAAAGATTACGACAAGTGGAAAACAATGGTTTCTGAAAAGGAATTGGGCGGCATTCAACTTATGGCAGATAACAACTGGAACTCCAAATTTGTAAAGGATTATGCAATCTTGGGAATCCCGAGGTTTATTTTAATCGATCCTCAGGGAAATATCGTATCAGCCGATGCCCCAAGACCGTCTGACCCAGAACTGAGAAAATTAATTGAAGGGTTGTTATAAAATTATCTTCGGAAATTTTTAGGCCACGAATTCATCAATTCGTGGCTTTTACTTTTTAGTAGATTCTTCCAAATGTTGTTCTTCCCGCGTAAATAAATCCAAATAAGCTTCCGAAAGATTATCAATTATATCACCAGCCATTACTGCTTCATATCCCAATTGGCTCGCAGCAATATCACCCGCACGGCCATGAAGATATACCCCAAATACTGAAGCGAGCAACGGATCATAACCCTGTGAAAGCAATCCCGTAATAACACCACTCAAGGCATCGCCGCTTCCGGCGGTTCCCATTCCAGGGTTGCCGGTTGTATTTATATATAGCTTGTCTCCATAAACCGTAATAGTATAAGCGCCTTTTATTATAACTACAACTTCATATTTTTCTGAAAATTTCTTGGTCATTTCAAGCTTTTCATAGTCATTTTTCCATTCGCCGATTAATCTTTTTAATTCTCCCGGATGTGGTGTCAATACTGAATTTTTTGGAAGAATTTTTAACATAGCTTTATTTTCCGAAAGAATATTTAAAGCATCTGCGTCAATGACAAAGGGAGTTTCCTTATGCTGAAGTATTTTTTTTAATGCAGCTACAGTTTCTGTGCGCTTACCGATACCCATACCTATTCCAATTGCCGAAGGTTTAAAGTCAAAAGAAACTTCACTTAAATATTCTTCCTCGGTATCGGTAATTACCATGGCCTCGGGAATCGTAGTCTGCATTATAGCGTACCCACATTTAGGGACAAATGCAGTCACCATTCCAGCCCCAATCCTAAAGGCTGCTGTAGTTGATAATGCTGCAGCGCCAATCTTACCGTAACTTCCCGAAACAATGAGTGCATGGCCATAGCTACCTTTGTGGTCAAATTTTTCTCGAGATTTATAAAAGCGCTGAGCCTCAAATTTTGAAATCAGCTGCCCCATAGGTTCGGTTGTTTGCAGAAATTCAATATCCAAACCTATTTCCAAAACATCAAAATTTGAAACAAATGGAGCCGTTTCAGGTAAAAAAAAGGAAAGCTTTGGTGTTTGGAATGTTAAGGTATGGTTGGCTTTCAGTACCGCTTCAGTATCCTCTAATGGAGAGTTGGAATATAACCCGCTGGGTATATCGATAGCAAGCTTAAAAGCGCTTTTTTCATTTAAATATTGAATTAATTTCTTCACCCACCCTCCTGGACAACGGTTTAAACCAATTCCAAAAATGGCATCCACAATTATATCTTCCGAATTTATCTCAGGAAAATCGCTTTCTCCTTTCATTAATATGGGCCATTTTTTGGTTACGTTTTTGATTCTGTCGTAATTGATCAAAAAGTTTTTCGAACGCTTATCGCTACAATTCACTACATAAACAATCACATTATAACCGTGTTCAATAAGCAACCGGCCCACCACCAGTCCGTCGCCTCCATTATTGCCAATACCGCAGAATATGCGAATGGGCACGGGCGCACCATTTAGCCGTTTATGCAACCAGTTAAATATCTGTGTTCCTGCACGCTCCATCAAAGCTTCAGAGGTAATCTGCTGCTTTTCCACCGTGATTTTATCTGCTTCGTATAATTGTTCTGCTGAAAATATTTTCATCTGTATAATCGTTTTGCAAGTTCCCAAAAAGTAATAACCACCAATTTTATCGCGGTCAATTTCAAAGATAACATTCCTTCGCATTGTTGAAAAGAACGTTTATAACTAATTGCCTTTCCTTCTAAAAAGGCTTTGATTATCATTAATTTTAAAAAAAACCATACAATGGAAACACGAGATAGTTTACTACTCCGTATGCGCCCCGAAATTCCCTCCGCAAAAATAAATCCCAACATGTCAGATGATGAATGTTTTCAAAATAAAACGTTGCGGCCTGTTGCAAAGTTGCAGAATGATCTGTTATTGGCGGTTTTTCGAAATTACGTAGCTAAGCATAAAAATGTTTTTTACGACCTTACAATCGAAAAAAGACTGGATTATATTGAAAACGCCATCCACAAGGATATGAAATTCCGCAATTCGCTGAAAGGTATTATTATTGGTCAATTTACACTTGAAGAATTTGAGATTTATATTAAAAATTCCTCTGCGCTGAACAAGCGAATGATGGACATAGTAAAAGAACGGCTTAAAAGCAACATCCAGCTTTTGGAGTACGACTTTGTTTAATTAAAGATTAGCTAAAAGCGATAAGCAATCAATCTTTGACCTTTATTTTTCCAATAATGATTCTCCATTTAGATCTGTGGTTAGCACCTCACTCATATAATTGAAGAATGGTCGTAGCAGTTGGTAATGGTAAATTAGATTGTCCTTAAAATCTGGAGCAAAGACTTCTGCATCGGTAAAACGATGGTTTACGAAAAAGCTTTTTAACTTAATCAAATCAATATTGTCATCATCCTTACTAAATCCTTTTGGAGCTGTTTTTACAGCGTAATCTTGGTTGAAATTACCAAAGGATTTCTTAAACTCTTTTTGATTCAAAATTTCACGTATTTCTGAACTGTCCATTTCAAACTCTTTTCGTATTCTTAAAAGATCTGCTGGATTTGGATCAAAAAAACCTCCTGCCATGAAGCTATTTCCAGGCTCCAAACGGAGGTAATAGCCACCTCTCCTGTGTGCCCCTGCCCTACTGAAACTAACGCTTCGGTGCACATTATATGGTGTTTTGTCATTGCTGAAACGAATGTCGCGATTTATTCGGAATATTTTAGTTTTGGCTATTTCATCTGTAGTATTCAATCCTTTCTCTACTACAGCATAAAATTCTTTTAAGGCTTTTTCATTAAGCAGATATTCTTTTTTATGCTCCTGCATCCACTCGCGATTGTTGTTTTTCTTTAGTTTTAAAAGGAAATCGAAAGCTGTCTTGGGAATGGTTGAACTCATTTTTGATGTTTTGGCAAGTAAATATACAATGTACATTTAGTAATGCATAATTACCAATTGATATAATAAATAAAATTGCCTACATTTATGGCAACAACCTTAAAACCAATTTAATATGAATACAACTACCAAACCAAACACGGCTTTCTGGATTATTGCCGTGGTTGCACTTTTATGGAATTTAATAGGTGTTTATTTTTGGCTTTATGAATATTTCCTAATGACTGATGAAATAAGAGCCACCCTTCCACCAGAACAAGTGGAGATTATGGCTAATGCTCCCTCCTGGAGTATGTGTGTTTATGGTTTTGCCGTTTTTAGCGGATTACTGGCCAGTGTGTTGCTATTAATGCGGAAAAAACTAGCGTTAGGTGTTTTTATGCTTTCGCTAATTGCAGTGCTCATACTACAGCTGTATTGGATTTTTGCTATGGACGTAGTGGAAAAAATGGGTCCGCAATCACTAATTATGCCTCTCATTATTATAGCTGCTGCAATTTTTGAATATTTTTATAGTAAGGGATCGGCTCGCAATGGATGGCTTAGCTGATAAATTGTAAGAAAATTACGGAGTTATCCTAAAATATAAATTGGCATTTATCCTCTTTTTTTGATTTTTCCAGAAAATCTAGGGACAGTAAGGCTGGTCTTGGTAGTATTGATAAAATAAACCCCAGTTAAAAGCACCGCGGCGGCAAATATTGATTGCAATGTAATCTCTTCATGCAAAATATACCAACCTAAGATTAATGCAATAATTGGATTGACATAGGTGGATGTGGCAACCTTATCTGGCGATACCGTTTTTAATAGATAATTAAAAGACGTAAAAGCTACAATACTTCCAAAGAGTATCAAAAGTATCATACTGAGCTGAACGGGCCTCCCCCAATCGGTAGGTGCAAGCCATTGTTCGCCAAATAGCAAACTAGCAACCGCAAGGGTAATACCTGCAGTAAACATTTGGTAACCAGTATTTACAAAGAAATTTTTAGGAAGATCTGCCTTGCCAACAAAAAGACTTCCGTAGGCCCAACTGAGCATGCACGCAAAAATCATTATCATTCCCAATACTGTCCCCTCCTTAGCGATGAGCTGTTTTTGTGCAACTAAAAGAAAGATTCCTATAATACCTAAACCCACACCCACTAAGGACATTGGTTTTATGCGTTTGCCTTGCAAGAGCCACATCAGCAATAGAACAACCAAAGGCTGAGCAGAAATTTCCAAAGCTGCAAATCCGCTATCTACATATTTTAGCGCCCAAACAATTATACCATTGCCAAACGATAAGAATAACACACCCACTATAAAGGCGTTCCGAAATTGTTTTCGGGTAATGGCAAGGCTTTTCCCCAATAATTTAGCAATGATAAATATGAGAAGTCCAGCCGATGTAAAACGAATAGAAGCCAAAAAGAAAGGAGGTAGTTCTGCTACGGCAACCTTATTTAGCATATATGTAGAGCCCCATATTACATAGATGGAGAAAAAGGCTAGAATGACTAAAAGGGTGCTTTGTGCTTTCAGAGTGGTTGAAATAGTTGAATTGTTAGATTTTTAGATGCTTGAATTAATAAATGGTTGCATAAAACCTACTTTCTTTTATTACGTTTGTTGTAATTTTTATCGCCTCTTGTTTTTGGCTTTTTGTACTTCTGCTTAATAATGCGTTTGTAAGAGCCACCCTGGTTTTCCTTTCTGTTTTTTTCTTTCTTTTCATGGAAAGCGGGCCCTACTTCTTCTAAATTATTAGGGTTGTTAATTTCAACAATTTGGGGTTTTTCCTCATAAGTAAGTTGTTTTGAAATTTCAACTTCTTTTGGAAATTCAAGCTCCTCAATTTGTAAATCCATCAACTTTTCGATAGCTATTTTGGCCTCCTCTTCATTTTCGGTATAAAGCAAAATGGAAGTTCCCTCCTGCTCCGCACGCCCTGTCCGACCAATGCGGTGCATATAGTTTTCGGGGAAATTGGGAACGTCAAAATTGATAACGTGGCTTATTTGATCCAAATCCAACCCACGTGCCATAACATCAGTAGTTACAAGGATACGTGTTTTTTCGGCATTGAAATTTTCTATGGAACGTATTCGATAATTCTGTGTTTTATTGCTGTGGATTACCGCTACTTCACTTCCGAAGAATTCATCTAAAATTTCAAAAAGAAGATCGGCGCTTTTCTTATTTGGAACAAAAACCAGCACTTTTTTAAAATCACTTTCGTTCTGCAATAAATGTTTCAGCAGGTTGGCTTTTGTATAAAAATTCTCTACCCTGTAAGCGTATTGCGAAATGTTTTCCAAAGGTGTTCCGCTTACCGCCACGGAAACCGTTGCTGGTGCAATAAAGAAGTCGTGAATAAAAACATTTACATCATCGGTCATAGTTGCCGAAAACATAATGTTTTGGCGCTTTTTGGGAAGTAGTTCCAAAATATTGGTAAGCTGAAAACGGAAGCCCAAATCTAGCATTACGTCTACTTCATCGATGACCACTTTTTTTACAGACTTTAGCTGAAGGGCACGGCTTATAACCAAATCATAAAGCCTTCCCGGTGTAGCTACAATAATATCGGCTCCTTCCGCAACGGCTTCTTTTTGTCGGTTAATGTTTGTGCCGCCAAAAACGCCAATTACTCGAATGGAAGCATATTTTCCAAACTTTTCTATTTCTTCAACTACCTGTAAGACCAATTCCCGAGTAGGAACCAAAACTAAAACCCGAGGATTTATTTCTTTTGAAAATTTTAAATCCTGCAAAATGGGAAGCATGTATGCGAAAGTCTTCCCGGTTCCCGTCTGCGCAATTCCCACCATGTCTGTACCCGACATAATTACCGAAAACGACTGCGCCTGAATAGGTGTAGGCTTTTCAAAACCCAAATCAGCAATGGCGTATTGCAATTGTTTGGAAATATTAAGCTCGTTGAATGATTCCATAGCGGATTGTTTGGTACAAATATAGTTCTTTGATTATTGGGGCGCTTTGAATTTGGGATTCGTTATTTTTTATTTAATTATTTCATACAAAGCTGCAATCTACAACTAGCATTTTGTAAGCCCTATTCCAAACTCAGCAATTTAATCCTCTGGCGGATGGCCGTGTATTTCCTCGTATATCGTATCAAAATTATCGCGTAAATAACTGCGTAATTTCAATCGATAATCGTCTTTTAGCCAACTGATGAAGTTATGCGTGCTTTTACTGATGCACTGCGAATATTTCTCAATGCGGTGATCAATATCGTCTCCAAGCATTTTTGCCAGTCCGAGCGCATCGTATACGTCTTCACTATTTTCTATACAAATATAAGCGTGCTGTGCAATAGAACGTTCCAGCACAACTTTACTCGATTCACCTTTAAAAGTAGCTTCTTGATAGGTTTCCTTAATATCAAAATAAACCTCCTTACTATTTGCAAACTCCGCACGGAGTTCATCGGGCATTTCATACCTAAAATGACTTTCCAGCTCTTCGTCACTCAGCAAACGGTCCATGTAATAATCGGGAGATCGGAAGATTGCCTGCCAATCCAATGGCGCTTCCCAAGGTCCAAAACGTTGGTAATTGTTTCCTAGGTCAATCACGGAAAACTTTGACTTATTGTTCAAAATACGTGATCCTCGACCAATCATTTGAAAATACAATGTCAATGAACGGGTCGCCCTATTTAGAATAATGGTATCAATAGTAGGTTCGTCAAAACCTGTTGTTAAAATACTCACAGAAGTCAAAATAGCATCCGGCGTTTCCCGAAACCATTTTAAAATTTGCTTTCGTTGCTTTTTGGTAGCGGTATTGTCCAAATGCATAATAGGCAATCCTTCTGCCTTAAGATGATAATATACTTGTATGGAAGTATTTATACCATTGTTGAAAATCAACGTTTTTTTCCCCTTGGCGTGGTTTAGATAGGCTTGATATAGCTGGTCCAGCATACCCACTGCGGAGTATAAGTCATCCGATGATTTAACGGTATAATCACCATTGGAGCCTATTTCAAGGGAAGTGAGCCCCATATTGTATTGAAAGACTTCCACCTCTGCCAAAAATTCGTTCTCAATTAAGGATTGAATGCTTTCGCCAACAATGAGTTCGTCATAATTATCCTTCATTGGTAGATTGCGATTGGAACTTAAAGGAGTTGCCGTAACACCAAGTATAAACGATTTTTCAAAAAATTTAAAAAGCTTCGTAAACGAATTGTAATGCGCTTCATCAATAATTACCAGCCCAATATCTGATATGTCCAGTTTGTTATCGTTCAAACGGTTGTTTAGGGTTTCCACCATTGCAACAAAGCAGCTGTACTTTTCTTGATCATCCAAGTTTGCGGTGCTGTTAACCACTTTGTTTACGACACCAAAACTGGTAAGCATTTCTGATGTTTGCTTGCAAAGCTCCACGCGGTGGGTCATTACAAGGACCTTTTTATTATGGTTTTTTAAATATTGACGAACAATTTCAGAAAAAATAACCGTTTTTCCTCCGCCTGTAGGTAATTGGTAAAGCAAATGATAATCATCTGGCGCAGTTTCAAATTTCTCAAATATCTTATCAATAGCACCTTTTTGATAGCTATATAATTCTTTATCAGTTTTTTTTTCTTGAATTGCGTCCTTTGTCTCTGTCATAAACCACCATTTTGAAGTTTTGCAAAACTACGTCCTTTTATAGGTTTTTGAAGAAGAAATGTCATATTTATTACGAGCGAATTTTCTGATGCTATTTAAACTTTGTTTTTAAGTAAAGTTGCTCTACCTTATCGCGTGCCCAAGGCGTTTTTCGAAGAAATTTCAAACTTGATTTAATGGATGGATGACTATTAAATGAATTGATTTTAATCTTTTCGCCCAATACTTCCCATCCGTAATAATCCACGAGATATTCCAAAATATCTGCGAGCTTCACTCCATGTAAGGGGTTGTTTGGCTGTTCGTTATTCATACACTTTTTAGGTACATTTATATTTTAAAAACTACCAATCTATTGGTCTATAGTCTTTCAAAAACTTTCCACTCCAGTGTTTTCCTGTATTTATGCCATCAATCAATGGATCCATTACGCGTGCCGCGCCGTCAACAATATCCAATGGCGGTTGAAAATCGTGAAGTTCCATTTTGCGTTTTGCAAGTTCCACAGGGTCTTCATCGGTTACCCAACCCGTATCTACTGCATTAATATAAATTCCTTCTTTGGCAAGACTTCCAGCAGCGGTGTGGGTTAACATATTGAGTGCGGCCTTTGCCATATTGGTATGGGGATGGCGATCTTCCTTAAAAAAACGGTGGAACTTCCCTTCCATTGCAGAAACATTTATAATGTGTTTTTTGCCCGTGTTTTTCTTTTTCATGATTTCTCCCAAACGGTTGCAAAGCACAAAGGGAGCAATTGAGTTTACCAGCTGAACCTCAATCATTTCAGTGGTTTCAATTTCACCAAGCCTTAAACGCCAACTGTTGGTCTTTCTTAAGTCAACTTGTTGAAGATCTGCGTCCAATTTGCCTTCGGGGAAAACTTCTTTCGCACTTAAAGAATTATCAAAACTATATGGAATTTGCGAAAGTTTTGCTGAAGCACGGATACCAATACCCGGCTCTGAGCCGTGCCAAGTTACGGGAAGATTTTTGTTTTTACCAATGTCTGCCGTAAGTGTTTTCAATTCGTGCAAACAATTTATATGGTCACGTAGCAAATCTTTCACAAATTGTGGATGCTCTTCAAAAGGCATTTCTTCTTTTGCCATTAAATGCTGATAAAAACCCGCTGGTCTGCGTACGGTTTGAGCAGCATTGTTTATAAGAATATCAAGATTTTCGTATTTCTGCTCAATATAATTGCAGAAAATTTCTACGCTAGGAATATGACGAAGGTCCAAACCGTGAATTTTTAAACGGTCTGCCCATTGATGAAAATCCTCTTCCTGTGCAAAACGGTAGGCAGAATCTGCTGGAAATCTTGTGGTTGCTACAACCGTAGCTCCTGCCCGCAATAACATTAACGCTATATGATAACCAATTTTAAGACGTGAACCTGTAAGCACCGCCACCTGTCCGGTTAGGTCTGTGGTTTGAAAACGCTTAGCGTAATTGAAATCGCCGCACTCGGTGCACATGGTGTCATAAAAATGATGCAGCTTCGTATAGATTGTTTTACAGACATAGCAATTACGGGGTGTTTCCAGTTCCAGTTCTTTTTTCAGAGACAAATCTGCAGCCTGCAAAAGTTTGGGAGCTTTAAAAACTACGTTTTCCCGGGCACTTCGTATTCCGGTTTCCTTTCGTGCGGTTCGGTCTTTATTAGCTTGTTTACGCTTTTCGGCCTTCTTGGCATCTTTTTTTCTACGAGAAAATTCATCACGATTGGGTCGTGAAAGTTGTCCCGATGCCTTAATTAATGCAGTTCGTTGCTCCTTTGGTATTTCGAATATTTGATCCGTATTGGTATTTAAATATTCCAAAATGGCGATACAGCGAGTAATTTCAGCAGGATTCAACGCTCCATTGATTTCTAATCCAGAAATGCTCGCCCATGAATCCACCCCATTTTCCTGTTCGGAAGTTCCCATTTCTGAAACCGTTTGTGACATATATTAATTTTCGGCAAATATAATCACAGTTTGAACGTGCAAAACATTTTATTTAAAATTCAGCAACATTTTGATTTACAGATTAACAAGCTCTTTTTGAACGTTTGTCGGCACGGGTTGATAAGAAGAAAATGATGATTTAAAAGTCGCCCGGCCCTGAGTTAGCGAACGCAAGTCTGTTGAGAAGCCATGCATTTCGGCTTCTGGGGTCAAACATTTTAAAACTTGGTAGTTATTGTTGTTTTCTATTCCCTGAATCATGGAGCGCCTCGCTTGCAGGTCAGTCATTACATTCCCTACCATTTCTTCCGGAACCTTTACAATAAGTTCCAAGACTGGTTCCAAAAGCTTGGGATTGGCATTCAGAAAAGCTTCCTTGAAAGCGTGTGCTCCTGCAATTTTAAAAGAAATGTCATTGGAGTCCACAGAGTGCATCTTCCCGTCATATACCATTACGCGTACATCACGAATGTAGGAACCCGTTAATGGTCCTTCTTCCATTACTTCCAAAACACCTTTCATTATTGATGGCAAATACCGCAGGTCTATAACTCCGCCCACAATGCAATTATAAAAAACCAATTTTCCGCCCCAAGACAGATCAATTTCTTCCTTTCCGCGAACATTAAAACCTTGCGGCTCCTCCATATTTTCATCCCAAGGTTCAATTTTTAAATGAACTTCCGCAAATTGCCCTGAACCGCCCGATTGCTTTTTGTGTCTATAATTTGATGCTGAAGAACGCTGAATGGTTTCCCTGAAAGCTATTTTGGGTTTTTCAAAACGCGCCTCTACACCATACATATTTTTAAGTGTCCAATCTATAGTTGCTAAATGCAGTTCACCTTGGCATGCCATAATAAGCTGTTTTGCTTCCGAAGAAAAGGAAATATTTACGGTTGGATCCTGGCTGTGAATTTTCTTTAATGCCTCGCTCAATTTTTCTTCATCTTTCGTATTTACTGCAAACACAGCTTTTTTGATACGCGCCTGTGGAAATTTGATAGGTTTGATGCCAAGAGGAAGCTTTGTAGAAGCTAAAGTATCGTTGGTTTCAGTATATTTTAATTTGAGGGTAGCACCAATGTCGCCCACCGTAAGCCTGTTAACGGGTTGTCTTTCTTTTCCGTCCATGATGAAAAGTTGATTGATTACTTCAGTTTCATCATTTCTGAAATTAACTAATTTATCATTCAATTTCACTTCACCGCTCATCACTTTAAAAAAAGTAATTTGACCCAAATTGGGCTGATAGACTGTCTTAAAAACGAAAAGTGCAGTAGGGCTATCTTTTAAAACCTTTACTTCTTTGCCGTCCACGCTTTGTTCGGGCTTGAGGTCTGCCGCAGCAGGTGCAACATTATCTATGAAACCCATCAATCTTCCCGTGCCCATATCATTCAAAGCTGAAACGCAGAATACCGGAAATAATTCGTGGTTCAACATTCCTGCTTTTATTCCCTGCCGCATTTCGTCTTCACTTAAAGTACCTTTTTCAAAAAAAAGCTCCATCAATGTTTCATCATTCTCTGCTGCTTTTTCTATTAATTCATTATTTAATTCTTTGGCCCATTCTTTTTGGTCATCAGGAATTTCTAACTTTTCGGGCTTTCCTCCTTCTGGTGAAAATTTATACATTTTCATCTTAAGTACATCTACAATACACTGCGAACCATCTATTGCCATAGGATATTGAATTTGTACGGCATTATTTCCAACAAGATTTTTTATGCTTTTGAAGCTTTCATCAAATTTAGCATTGATATGGTCTATTTGATTTATAACAAATAGTGTTGGTTTGTGATATTTATCAATATAATTCCAGATAATTTCAGCACCAACTTCCACACCGTGCTGGGCATTTAAAACAGTTACGATAGTATCTGCAACTCGGATAGAGGAAATAATTTCACCGATAAAATCATCTAATCCAGGGGTGTCTATTATGTTAATTTTGTAATTGCGCCATTCTGTATGCAGCGGTGTAGCGAAGATGGAGTTTCCCCTTTCGTGCTCAATATCGTGATAGTCAGAAACAGTATTTTTATTTTCAACTGTACCGCGGCGATTGATAAGTCCTGCTTCAAAAAGCATCGTTTCTGCCAGTGTAGTTTTCCCACTATTGTGGGCGCCAACGAAGACTACGTTTTTAATGTGTTTGTCGTCATATATTTTCATCTGTATAAATATTTTGGTTAGTATGTTTTCAGATGCAATACGCCAAACACTTTTGATTGTGCCTGGTCTTTCTCACCTATTGTAAATCATATAGTATATATTGCTTTTTTTGATTTTTAAATTTGAGAAATTAATTCATTAATACTTTTAGACTGGAGCTTTTGGTTTCAGATTTTAAAGTAATAAAATATACTCCTGAGGTAAATTTTATTCCATTTGTGCTTCTGCCGTCCCAAGTGATTCTTTTATTTCCCACAACTTCTTCATTTAATAAAGTGGTTAGTTTTCTGCCTCTTATATCAAATACTTCTATCAACACTCTTTCTGGTTTATCTAGGTTAAATTGAAGTGTCGTTTCATTAGTAAAGGGATTTGGATAAGAAATGAATTGAAAGTTATCAGCAAGATAGTCCTCCACATTTAAAAGACCGGCAGGCGATATGCGCGTATAATAAACGTCTTGCCCCCCATTGATTGTATTCGCCCAAGCCAAATGGGCATAATCATTAGTACTAACCATATCAAAATAATCTCCCATTTTACCTTGATTGGGATAACCAATTGATGGGTCAAATGGCTCTGATATGGGTTCATTTACTGACCAAGTTTCACCTTGATCTTCAGAAAATGAATAATAAAGCACAGAGTCAATTCCGTTAGTGGCGTCTCTAGTGTCCAGCCAAATTATATCAATACGCCCATTGGGAGCCACAGACATTGTTCCGAACCATTGGTAAGAATTAGTTCCTGCATCGGTATTTATGCGCATCGGGGGTTCAAATGTATTTCCGCCATCAGTACTTTTTGCAAACATTACATCGCCTGGATCATTATTTGAAAACCGCCATACTGATGCAGCTACATAAACATTATCCTTACCTGGACCGTCCGAAATATCCACATCTACCCACGCTTGTCCCATTAATCCTTCTGGATTTACAGCCACTTGTACATCTAAATTACCGTCTAAATCGACTTGTGTTAAACTCTCCCAAGTAACATTTTCTGCAGGATTCTTAGCCGAAGTAGATTTTATTAAAACAATTCCAGAGTTTGATGTTCCCGTGATATATAAAGTTCCTTGGGAATCTACAGCCAAAGTACCCCAAACTGGATTGCCATCAATAAATATACAATCCTCAAAGGTATTGCTGCCATCGGTAGATCGGGTAAAAGCACCATTGCAATTGGAAAAAGACGCATTCCAGTAAGAATAATTATTTCCCTCTCCAATATCTGAAGTACGATCTATTCGCATCCATTGTTTATCCCCGCCCCTAGCCGGTACCGGCATTCCCCAATCATTACCTCCATCGGTAATTTTGTAAACATCACAATCAAAACCGCTTGTTAGACTGTTGTAGTAAAAGTTTCCCTCCCTATCAAAATCTAATACAGGATCGGAACGAAAAACACCGGGGTCCAAAACGCCAGGGAATGTCCAAGTCAATCCTCCATCCAGTGAAAATCCATTTCCGGCTTGCCTAAAATTACTGTTCACGGTATCAAACTGACGCCAGCCGATAACAATTCTATTTGGGTTTAACGGATCTATTGCTATGGAAGTTTCGTTTGCGGCATCTCCAACAATGTTATTTCCATTTTCATCTACATTCACCTGTCGGGTAAAATAATTGGGTGTGGTTATGTTATACGCAGGACTTCGTTCCATCATAGATCGAGAAACAGGAATATATGGATCGTCTGGTGTTTCTTTATGACTCTCGAAAAATTTTTTAGGGGAAACTTGGCAATAAATAGATGAACAACAAGTAAGAAATAGAATGAAAACAGATAAGTGAAGAAAACTGTATTTCAAGGATAATATTTTCATTTTAAAAGTGATTTTATGAAGTGTTATTAAATTTACAACAATTTGATTAGAAATAAGATATGTTGTGAATTTTAAAATTCAAGAGCCATAAATCAAAAAATCTTATGAATACTCTAAGAAGTCTAATTAGATTGTATTAAATATATATTAAAGTCAGTTTAGAATTATGTTTGGGTGGCTTAAAATTGTACCTTCACGATAACAAAAAAATAAAAAAACTATGAACAATAAAGGAAAAGGAATTTTGGCTCTGCTAGGCGTAGCAGCTGGCGCATTTGCATTTTGGAAATACAAAAATATGTCGCCCGAAGAAAAACAAAAACTTAAGGACAAAGCCAACGAAACTGGCAGAAAAATTAGAGAAAAAGTTGAAGATGTGGAGGATACAATTTCTGAAAAATACGATCAACTTAAAAATTCTGCCAAAAAAGAGGCAAGCGATCTAACAAACTAGCATTAAGATTATTAATGAATGAAAAAATCCCGCTCTTGGCGGGATTTTTTTATGATATTCTTAATGTCTAATTAATTTTTTGTGACTTTTACAGCATTCATGCCACGTTGACCTTTTTCTAGTTCAAACGAAACACTATCATTTTCAGAAATTTCATCGATTATACCACTTACATGTGTAAAATATTTTTCGCTATTTTCATCATCGATGATAAATCCGAAGCCTTTGGATGAGTCATAAAAAGAAACTGTTCCTTTTCGCACTGGGTCAAAAGCTTCACGTTCCCCCTCTTCTTTTGGCGGAATGCCAAGCACAATGTCTTCGGCATCTATTTCTGGTTTAAGAGATGGATCTGGCGGTGTATCGGTTAAGTTTCCGTTATGGTCCACATAAACAAAATCTATTCCCGGTGTTTTTTCAGCCTTACGCGCTTCTTTTTTCTTTTGTTTTTCTTCACGCTTTTTCAGCTTTGCTTTTTCTTTTTCTTTCTTACTGTATGTTTGTTGCGATTTCGCCATTTTCGTTTTTTAATAAAAAAAAGCCATCCACGATAAGCAGATGACTTTTAAATTAGTTTTATGTTAAATTATTTTTTATTTTGTTACCTAGATGGGTTTAAATACATTATCATCCTATTATTCCAAAGATACGGTAAATGAATGTATTAAAATCACAAAAAGGGTTAAAGTAATTTTTAGAGGTCTATACCGTGCCAATTTTCAGGTTTAAAAGCACCAAATTTTTTTTCCGTTTCAATCATTTTTTTTGCCACCTCTCGCATTTCCGGGGCATTGGGGGAGTTGTTTAGAATATTACTTACAATGTACATTCTTTGCTGTTCAATGTCATTGAGCATTTTATTTTTTAAATTTTGTTCTAAATCGGTCAAATATTTAATATAGTCCAGCAACAATCTTTTATTGAGTATTGCATCTTCTAAAGTTTCCAAAATAGTATCTGCCTTATCAATATTAGGCACATGATCCGTTAATTTCAATCCTTTATCAGCTGCCATTTCTTTTGTCATTCTATTCATTTCCCTCATTAGCTCTACTTGCTGCATTTTAGGAAAGGTTCGTACCCAATTTACAAAATCTCCTTTGCCATCAATATCAGATTCCATAAATTCCAAAATTTTTTTTCTACAGTCCACGGTGTAATTTTTTTTAAATTAAAAAACACTTAAAATTTTCAGTAGAATAAAAATAAAAAATCAATTATAAAGATTTTAATTTTTCGGAATGCATTTTTCTAAGCTTTGCAAGTTTG
Source organism: Aequorivita sp. (assembly GCA_002715485.1). Lineage (GTDB taxonomy): Bacteria > Bacteroidota > Bacteroidia > Flavobacteriales > Flavobacteriaceae > Aequorivita. The sequence continues at coordinate 30,095 of PAZL01000003.1, forward strand.
GGTGAAATGACTGCCGTACAGTAGCCTTGCGATTGATTTTTAGCATAGTAATCTTGATGATAATCTTCTGCTGGGTGAAATTTTTCCAAGGGGCTTAACTCTGTAACAATTGGATTTTCATAATAGGGTGCCATTTCCTTTAAAACTGTTTCGGCAATCGTTTTTTGTTGTTCATTGTTGTAAAAAATTACCGAACGATACTGTGTGCCCCTGTCTGCGCCTTGTCTATTTAAAGTTGTTGGGTCATGGGTAGTCATAAATATGATTAGTAGATCTTCAAATGAAATATTATTGGAATCAAAAGTAATCTGTATCACCTCGGCATGGCCCGTGAGCCCACTACATACCTCACGATAGGTGGGTGTTCCTGGAACTTTTCCGCCAGAGTAGCCGGAAACTACTTTTTCTACTCCCTTTATTTGATTGAAGACGGCTTCTGTACACCAAAAACACCCGCCACCAACGGTCATTTGCTCTAAATTTTTATCTTTCATATCTAAATTTTTGTAGCCTATCCAAAGATAATTACTGAAGTATGTGTTCTGCTTAAAGTAATGTTAAACCTGTTTAGTCCATTTTGATGAAATTTATTCTTTCACTTTATAATGAAATTTATATCTTAGAAAAAAATATAAAAGCAATCCTCAATGTTTAAAAAATTACTTTTCGTATTATTATTTTTAGCAAGTTGTACTCCCCTATTGTCACAAGAAAGACCTATAGAAATCGTCGAAGAGGCAAAGGCAAACCGTTTGTTTCTCTACGCCCTTAACAAAAATGAGAAAGATCTTGACGTTTTGATTACAGTTGAGGGAACTAATTTTCGCCAGAGCAAAAGTGTGCCTAGGCCCGTACGCGTACCGGCTGCCTCAAAAGTATTGTTGACCAATTTAATAGTGGAAAGAAACAAAAGAGCTAATTACACTTATAAATTAGAAGTAAGCGATAGCCTATCACGGCGTGCTTTACGCAGGGAGTTTGAATCAATAAAAATAGAACCTAAAAAGAAAGTGATTGTTTACATCCCCGAAAACTGTGCAAGCTGCGACACTTTGGTTTCAAATCTGGAAAAGAGCAATTATTTATATACCTCTTATCGCTTTGCGGACAAGCCCGAATTAAAGAGCCAATTAGCTCCAGCCTTTGCTAATGCTACAGTAAAATTAGATTCTATTAGCACTCCTATTATAAGCCTTGGAGGCGTGCTACACGTAAAAATTGAGGATTACGATCAATTATTGGAAGAACTGAACAAATAGAACTAAAAAGGATAACCAATACCAAAATTAAAGACCGTTTCGGTTACGTCAAAATTAAAACCTTTTTCTGTAGCAGGATCGTGAAACGGTGCGGCAAAATCAAATCGCAGTACGAAACCTTGAATATCTACACGTAGGCCTACTCCAGCTCCCATTCCCAATTCTTTTATAAAATTGGAAGTGAATTTATCATTGCCTTCATAGGCGGGATTCGCTTTTGAGTTCCAAATATTTCCCGCATCGGCAAAGACAGCGCCCTTAAAGAAAGAAACTATAGGAAACCTGTACTCAATGTTTGCTTCCAAGCGAATGTTCCCAGTTTGGTCAAAATAATTATTATTAGGATTATCGGCATCGTTATAAGTACCAGGTCCCAACGATCGGATTCTAAAAGCCCTTACGCTATACGGCCCTCCGGAGAAATATTGCTTTACGTAGGGCACTATATCAGAATTGCCATACGCATATCCATAACCCCCAAAAAGCCTAGTTGCAATAACCTGCTCTTTTCCAAAATTAAAATGATACCTAAAATCTGCATCAAATTTGGCGAATTGTGCATACTCCAAACCCAAAAATTCTTTTTTGCCCATCTCGTTTTCCTTTCCAAAAAGACTGATGCTATTTCCTGCAATATCTACTGTGGCATTTAGAAAGAATTGATTCTTCTTGGAAACATCTACCATTCCATTATATGTAAAGGAATAATTAAGTCCAGAAATAAATTGTTGATCAAAACTTCGCTTCAGAAAAGGGTTTTCATCTAAAATCTCCTCAAATTCGGGAGTAGTGTTTGATGGTTTTGTATAATTTATTGAAATAGGAATAATCTCGTGCGTAACATATCTATTGACCTGCCATATATACCCAAATTGTGCAGTGCCCGAAAGCAGGGTGTATAATTTTGACCTGCTCAAATAATTTATACCCAAACTGGTTTTTGTTTTTGGAATATCATATTCAAAGAAATCCGTATCGATTTTAATGGGGAAGATAACTCTTGGAAAAATAAGCTCCGATTTCAAGCCCAGATCTATGCTCGTATTACCGCTATTGCTGCCACTGCCCAATTGAACCTCATAACCTACCCTGGCCGTAGTATTTAAAGTTTCACCACCATTAAAAAGATTTCTATTGCTATAAGTTACGGCAAGACCCGGTCCTGCAAAGCTGTTTGACTTTGTAACTGCTTGCAGTTCTGCACGGATTGCACGTTTGTTCAGTGGCGATAAATATATATTGGCTTCCAAAAATGCCAAACTATCTGTTTGCAAAGAGTCCTTTTCTTTGTACTGTATGTTTACAAACTTATAGGCCCCAATGGTAGAAAGTCGGCGGGAAGTATTACGGGAATCTTCGGGGCTATAGAGTTGCCCTTCCTCCAAAATTATAAAGGGATCCAAATGTTTTGGTTTAAAATAGTTGGCACTATTAATATAGTTTTTTTCATTAAAGCGGGTAACATCGGTTACCGTTGAATCCTGACTGTTGTATTTTGCGTAGACATTGATTTTTGAAATTTTATATGGAATTATAGCCTTCGTTGGAACCTCATTTTTCAACCGAAGAAAAAGATCGAATTGTTTTTTTTTATATTGATTAGTATCCGCTTCAAAAATTAAAAAGCTTGAATTAAAATTATAATACCCATTATTCTTTAGTTCACGATCTATACGTTCCCGCTCAAGTTTCATATTTGAAAGATCAAAGCGCATACCCTTTTTCAATTTTGTTTGTTCCACACTTTTCTTAATTTCAGAATAAACTGGCTGTGGTAGGGAATCTACAGTATAGCTTGCAATTGTATAGGGTACTGAAGCTTTCACAGTATAGATTCCTGAAGCCTCTTTTTCCTTTTCATCAAATTGTGAACTTATTTCACTGTAGAAGAAACCTCTGTTTTCCATTCTATTCCGTAATATTTCCTCAACTTCAAAAGGTTTCACATCACTTTGATAAACGGGCTCCTCTCCCATTCTTTTGTAAAAGAAACGGTTTATAAATCCTGGGTTTTCTTGCTGCATTTTGTAATAAAAATGAAGTCCGGGCCGCATTCCGAGAAATTTACTGTTTGGCTTTGGGCGCAAGGCTTCTTCTAAAACGGTCTCAAGATTATCCTTATTCTCAATAATGGAATCTGACTTTATTTCAACTGAAGCACCTGTATAAAGGCGCTCATCTTCGGGAATGTATTTTTTTACCGCGCAGGATTGGAGCATCAGAAATGCGATTAAACCAATTATCGTAATGTTAGAATTTTTCTTCACTTAAAATGATCCTATTTTATCTATCTATTCTAAATTATTTTTCATTTACTCATCTTCTTTTTTTGGAGAAGAAGGCGTGTTTTGATTTTCGCTTTCTTCTTTATGTTTCTCTTCTTGTGTTTTCAAAATTCTTTTCTGGTCTTTTTCCTTAGTGGTCTCTCCACGAAGCAAGGCTTCCCACAATTCATCAAATTTGTTGAACTCTTGCGTAAAAATCAATGCTATTCCGCTTACTATTGTTTGCCCGTCAACAATATTTTCAAATTGATTTCTTCTAAAACCCTTTAGCCTGTATCTTCCATTTTTGGTGAGCAAATACTCCAAGGTTACATTGCCGATGAGGGGTACGGGCTCGTTGCTAGAACTGCTTCCCTGCAAATCTACTTCGCTTCCCACACGTACAATAAGTCTATCGTCAAAAAGCTTTTTTTGTGCCGCAATATCCAATTGTGTCCGTTGCTGTGCAGTTTCCCCTTGGTAATCTGTATAACTATCCAAGCCAAAGTCCAATTCCACCCCTGTATTGCCCAAAAGTTTATCTGAAAATACATTCAATTGGTCTGAAATGGCATCGTTCAAATTATCTCGTGCTACTGTTGCAAAACCACCGCTACTTCCATCGCTACCAGGTTCGGGATAAAATCTCCCAAGCACCAAAAGAGAAAAAACCTGTCTGTTTAATTCGTCCTGCTGGGTATTTACCTGTTGCAACCTACCATACACCTGCCCTCCTATTGCTCCTTGTTCGTCTTCCGGCATATCAATGTCAAATCCTATTACGGGTTGGGTGAGCTGGCCGTCAATATTTAAATACACATTGAAAGGCAATACTTGTTTATATTTATTTTTTACTGAGGGATCTGCTCCCGAAGTAACGGGTGCCATTAAAGGTGATGCGGAAGCCTTAACTGTATAAATGGCTTTCACATCCAATTTTGCATCAAAGGGATCACCAGACCAAGTAACACGGCTCTCTGGCGATAGCTCAAACCTGCGATTTACTAAATTGTATAAGTTCATCTCGTAATGACCTCCTTCAACGTCATATACACCACTTAGCGTCATCCTCCCATTGGGATTCATATTAAAGTCAAATTCACCATCTCCAAATACTTCAAAATTATCGCCCGTTTCCTGATCGATTAGGATATTTATTTTTGCAGCCCTACCAATTTTTAAAAGTGCATCTACATCAAAACCTGTAAAGGTTGCCGTCTTTTCAGCGCTCTTTGTTAAAATTGCATCTGGGTTTTCACGATTCACAAAAATTACTACCCCATCACGTTCCTCAATGGCCACGCTTGAAGAAGGAAGAATATAAGTAATATCCGTATCGTCATTAATATTTATCTGAGCACTTAGTTTAGGAATTTGCAAATCACCAGTTAGTTTGGCATCTGCATCAAAGGAGGCTTTTCCATAAACAAAATCATTATCATCCTTAGTTGCATTGAGCACTTGGAAATTTTTGGCTTTCAGATTTAAATTGAAGGTAGGATTTATAAAACTTTCTGTACCGATGGTTCCGTCCAATACCAGTTTATTTTGGTTTTCGTCAAGCACGGTAAAACCATCCATATAAAGCCCATTGTTATCTATTCGTAAATTTTCATTAGTAAGTGTAAAAGGCGCGTTCAATTTTGTAATTGTGAAATCTGCATTTTTAAAATTTAGGCTTCCATCATATTTGGGCTCGACAGTAGTTCCCGTTACATTGAATTTTCCCGAAAAACTTCCATCGGCATTTTTCACTTCCCCCAACGTAAATCCTTCCAAAGCAGCCATTTGAAATTCATTAATATTAAGATCCAAATTTAGTTTTGCATCGTTTTGAGTAGCAATATAATCACCTGTCAAATCAAGATCTATTTGGCCTTCCTTCAGGGCAAGATCAAAATCGTAGCTGTTGCCTCCCTTCGATTTTGCATCCACAGTCAATATGCCCAAATCAACATCCAATAAATTCAATTGCTCTACTGAAAAATCTGCCAAAAGACCTGCATTCCCAAAGGGTTCGACTAATGCCAAGTTACCGTTTAAATTCCCTTTTGCAAGCTCATCGGAAGGATTGAGATAATTTAAAATTTCGCTTAATTTGAAATTTTCAAAAGTAATGGCCGCGTGCTGTTGTGCAACCCCAGGAAGGCTATTCGTTAACTCTACCAATGCATTATTTCTTGTAAATCGAAAATTATTGAACTCCAAATTATTATTGGTAAAAATAACCTCATTGTCGTCTGGTGTTTGCCAAGGGTTTCTGTCCAAAATTAAATCATCCGACAATACGTGAAAACGTAGGCGATCGGAAGTTCCAGTAATCTGTGACTGAATGTTTATAAGAGTACTATCTTTGTAAACTGAATTGAATTGAAGGTTAAGCTCGCCATTTTGCTGATTGCCGGCAACTTTTGTTTTGGGAATATCCAAAGGACCTCCTTTTAGGCTTTTGAAGCCTAAATCGAAAATAAATTTGTCGGTATCGGTATCCATCGTAAAGGCGAGGCTGTCCAATTCATTACCTGCGTAATTGATGTGTGGCGCCGTAATATCTGCCTTTAGTTTTCTGGCAGCTTCATCAAATGCCACATCAAGTTTTATGGTATCCAATTCTTTGACGTTTACCAAGAAAACTTCATTTAAAACCGGAGCTTCCACAATTTGCCCTTTTATGTCAAGCTTTACAGGGTTTTGGAGGGTGTCTGCAAATTCTACTTTTTTTGAAAAATAACTAGAAATATGCCGTTGTACGGAATTGCTGAATGTTGCTGGGTCGGTATTGCTTTCCAAACTTAGCTCTACCATTTTATTGTCTAGCCAGATAGAGGTCGTATCACTCCGCACATGAGCCGTGGCCAATACATCGCCCACTAAATAGGTTCTGTCGTCATAAACCACGACCCCATCCCCAATCGTTGAAATTACATCAAAACCGTCTGCATTGGCCTCAAAATCGGCATCCAACTTAAATGCCGTCCGCACATCGCGTGCCATCAAACCAAGGGATTGCATATTTGCGCCTATCACGTTTAGATGTGCGCTTGCACTAGGTGAAATGGAGTCTAAAACTACGTCGGCATTTAACTTTAAATTGATGTTTTCATCCTTATAATTCGATACGATTTCACCTTCGCCATTTTTTATTTTTCCGTTTATTTCTAAATCTTTTATTGCGTAATTATTAAATTTAAAACTACTAACAGTGGCATCCAACGTAGCATCCAAAGTATTGATTGTGCTTCCTGAACCTTCCGTTTTTAAGTTGAGGCTTATAGCCCCCAATTGCTGATTTTGGAGCAATTCATTAAGTTTATATTCTTTTATTTCAACATTCGCGTCAAAAGCAATCTGAGAATCATTTTTGAAATGTCCATCAATAATGGCAATACCCTGCGATGTGGTTAGTTGTGCCTGGGCATAGATATCTTCCATATTTCCTTCGGCACTTCCTTTAAGTGAAACGACCTGTGGTAGGCTCACGCCGAGTTCTTTTTCATTAACAAATTGAATAATATCGACACGCTTGCTTTGGGCTGAAAAATTGGGAAGATCAAATTGCAATTCGTCTGGTTTAGTGGCATTTTTAATGAACCCGTTGGCAGCAATGCGCGTAGTATTGCCCCAGTTTGCTTTCATTTGCGAAATTTGAATTGCCGAAAGATAGCCTTCAGCATCAACATTTCCTGTAATATATTTTTTGCTGAGCGTTCTTAAATATTCATTCTTTTTAAGTTCGGGCTGAAATTTGAAGATTTCTTTTAAATCTAATTGAAAAGATGGAACGTCCATAGCAATTTTTGATTGTTCCGGCTTTTCAATCAATGCTGCCAACGAAGGATAGTCCAGGCGTAATTCTCCATTTAATTTGTTATTGTTCAGTGCAAGTTTTAAATTTTTTAATTCAAGAAAATTATCAGTTGCATTTATTTGTAGCGAAAGTTCCTTTAAATTTAAACCTGAAGCCTCTTCAAAAGTAAATGCTTCCAATTGCAACCCCGCTTTTCTATCTTTCAAAAAAATATCATTTGCCTTTAGGTTCAGATTCTTCAGCGCAATAGCGTTTGGATTGAAGATGCTCGCTTTTACTTGATTATTTGCAATGAAGTAATTGACGCTATTTCCTTCAAAATCCACAGCAGCTATAGAAAATTTAAAATCTGGCCACTCAAGGTTCTGTATATCTTGTTTTGCCGTGTCCTGAACTTCTTTCCCCTTTTGGGGAATGCCGTTTACCTCAGTTTCCGTTTGAAGGGTAATTATTGAGTTTTTTAGATTAAAATCACCAATTTCAATATCATTATTTTTTAAATCGGCTTTTTCCAGTTCAAGGTATAGATTTGAAATTTCCAGATTTGCAGCAATCCTATCACCGTAAGATTGATAATCTGCAAAAACATTTTTTAGGGAAAGTTCATCAATTGCCAAATACGGCAGAGGTGCTTCTTCGCCTGTTGAAGGTACCGGAGATTGTATATATTTTATATTGGCATTTGCAACAGAAGCTTCAGACGCCCGGAAATCCAAGTTTTCCAAATCGGTTTTTTGCATTTGAAGTACAAGTGAACCTATCTTAAATTTGCTGTCTATTCCGAGTACAGCGTCATCAAAAACAATATCAAAATCCTTGAGAAATATTTCCCCCAGAACAATATTCATTGGGGATGAAGCGGTATCAGATGCAACCTTTGTTGTGTCAGTTGAAGCGAACGCATCTATCAAAAACTGAAAATTATAACCGCTAATGGAATCCTTTCTAACAATATTGGCACGCATGCCCTCCCAGTCCAAATAATTTATTCCAATTCCGTTGCCACGAATTATGGGAAGCAGCGGAACATCGGCCTCCAAGGATTTGGAATAGATCAGGGTGTCTCCTTTTTTGTCTTCGAGATAGAGACCTTTCAACATAATATTTCCGCTGAAAGTAATAAAGAATTTTTCTATTTCTACCTTGGTATGGGTCTTTCCAGAAACATAATCTACAGCTTTCTGTACGATAATGTCTTGTCCCCAGGGACTACGGATAAATAATACCAAAAGAATAAACAGGATTATAAGAGCTGCGAAAAATTTTCCGAGAATTCTTAAAAACCTATATTTTTTTTTTCCTTTTTTTTTCTTTTCCTTTTTCTTTTCCAAAGCAAATCTTGGTCGAATTCAAAAATATAAAAATTCCCAATCAATACTACAGCTAATCACGCTAACTATCTAGAATTTGGCATAAACTTGTGTTAAATATAAGTCTATAAGAAAATGGGAATATCAATTTCTTACCATACATCAATGTAGGGATTTACAATAGCAAATATCTTTGCTTTATAAAGATTTAATAATTTAAATTCAATACCTATGGATGATAAAGAAAAAACAATTTGGAAAATTGACACTGCACATTCAGAAGTCAATTTTAAAGTAAAACACATGATGATTTCAACTGTAACGGGGATTTTTGAACAATTTGATGGAAAAATTGAAACTATTGATAAAGATTTTAAAAATGCTGATTTTTACTTCTCCGTTAAAATTGATTCAATAAACACTAACAATAAAGACCGAGACACCCATTTAAGAAGTGATGATTTTTTTGGAGTTGAAAAATATCCGGAACTTACATTCAAATCCAAATCTTTTGATGGTGCTAAAATGATTGGAGATATTACTATAAAGGGTGTTACACAACAAATAACATTAGATGCCGAGTATAACGGAACTGCTGTTGATCCTTATGGCCAAAACAAGGCAGGTTTTGAGTTTGAAGGCAGCTTAAATCGTAAAGATTTTGGATTAAGCTGGAGTGCAGTGACCGAAGCGGGAAATGTAGTAGTTAGCGATAAAGTAAAACTAATTGCATCGTTACAATTTATCAAGCAATAATTTACTATACTCTTTTAATTAATCGAGAGTTTTATTTCTTAGGAATATAACTCTCGATTTTTATTTTAAAAGCCTTATAGCAATAAGCTTAACTTCTTACCATGGATCAATAGATTAAAATTATTTAGAATGTAACTTTACGGTATAATTTTAAGGATAAGAAAATGAAAACACGAAAATTAGAGCGCGTACTAACACCGCCAAGACCCCATATGGTTGGTGACGGATTTAGGGTTCATCAATACATACCTTCTGCATTAGGCGCAGGTTTTGAAAGAATGGATCCATTTATAATGATGGACTATAATAGTAAATTTTACTTTCCGCCTACAGAAAGACCTCGTGGTGTAGATGTGCATCCACACCGAGGATTTGAAACAGTTACCATAGCCTATAAAGGAAGTGTAGCACACCACGATAGTGCTGGCAATAGTGGTGTGATTAAAGAAGGTGATGTGCAATGGATGACTGCAGCCTCAGGAATACTGCACAAAGAATATCACGAAGAGAATTTCAGCAGAGCGGGCGGTGATTTCCAAATGGTTCAATTGTGGGTAAACCTTCCTGCGAAAGACAAAATGAGCGCTCCAAAATATCAAGGTATTACTAATGAAGAAATGAAGAAAGTACAGCTTTCCAATAATGCAGGAACAGTTGAAGTAATAGCTGGTGAATATAATGGAGAGAAAGGACCTGCAACTACCTTTACCCCCGTTAATATGCTAAATGCAAAATTGAACAAAGGTGGAAATGCAACTTTCAATTTCCCCGAAAACTACAACACAGCAATCTTAGTAGTAAAAGGAAATATAAAGGTGAACAATTCCGAAGAAATAAAAACGGATGGTTTTGGACTTTTTGAAAATGAAGGTGATACTTTTACTATTGAGGCTCTTGACCAAGCAGTAGTTTTAGTACTTAGCGGAAAACCCATCAATGAGCCAATCGCCGCTCAAGGTCCTTTTGTAATGAATACTCGTGCAGAGCTGGTTCAAGCGATCAGTGATTTTAATATGGGTAAGTTTGGGTATTTGGAATAGAGAAAATTTTAATATGTCCGGCTCAATGCTCCTATAATTTTTTGTGAACATTTAGCCGGATAGTTTTCAGCTTGGCTTAAAATTTTTGTGTGCCAACTCTTTTCGTACGCGGCTCAAGCTCTCGGGGGTAATACCCAAATAAGAAGCAATCATCCACTGTGGCACTCGTAACAATAAATCTGGGTACATTTCAATAAAACTTAAATAGCGAACTTCTGCCGTTGCGCCCAGCAATAGATTGATTCTTTTTTGCATATGCCTAATGTGGTTGTGCAACAATTTATCGTTAAATCTTCTGAAATCAGGGCTGGTTTCATTTGCTTTACAAATAAAATCCTCCCCAATTAAAACTACTTCGGTATCTTCAATTGCTTCAATATAACTTTCTGAAGCGTCATTAAAATACACACTGCTCCTATCAACAATGAACCAGTTTTCGGGAGCAAATTGAATGACGTGCTCCTTGCCAGATTCATCAAGCATATACGAACGCAACAGACCTTTTTCCACAAAGAAGGAATGTTTGCAAACTGCGCCTTTGTTTAAAAGCAGTTTTCCCTTTAAAAAGCTGACTCTTTTTAATTCTGAAGATAAAAGCATTACTTCATCAATTGAAATTCCTGCAGTTCTCAACAAATAGGTTTCAAAAGGTTGCATTTTTATATTACTCTTATCGGGTTGCATTATATAGGTTTTAGATACATTTTAAAATTACGATATTCTTTCGAATATACTCTTGGCACTTTTTTTGTTTTCTGAACAAGTGAACACTAAACCACTTTCATTTATGAGAAATTCTACAACGCCCTCCGTAAATGCCGGCAGTATGGCCGACATTGCTTTTTTACTTTTGATTTTCTTCTTGGTAACCTCTATGATTCCAAATGACAAGGGAATTGCACAAAACCTGCCTCAAGCCTGCCCTCCTGGTGCAGACTGTAATATTCCTATTAAAAAGAATAATCTTTTCACCATAAACGTCAATCAAAAAGGTGAAATCATGGCCAATTCGGAAATAACAAACATTAAAGATTTAAAAGAAAAATTAAAGGATTTTATTGATAACAATGCCGATAAATCTTGTCTTTATTGTAAAGGTGCCCAGCTTGAAGCCGCTTCCGACAATCCGACAAAAGCTTCTATTTCATTATCAATACATCGTGAAGCTCCTTATCAAAGCTTTATTACAGTTCAGGACGAAATAGCAAAAGCGTATTTTGAATTGCGGGAAACCTACGTTGCTGAAGTTTTGAAAAAAGATGTTTCTAAAATTACTGAAAAGGAATTAAAAAAAGTGCAGGAGGCCTATCCTTTCCGTATTATCGAACCATCTCAGCGATAGTCATAAAAATCCTTTCATTGTATGATAAAATTTTATTCTAAATTTATATCTGTAATACATATTATAATGAAATGGACCTTTGAAAACTTTAAACCCAAACTACAGAATCTGACACCCGAAGTTCGGGAAAAGGTATTGGAGATTGCTCACGAAATTATGGAAACAGGTAGTGTTTCAGAAGAAAAGGCAATTTCCCAAGCTATTATTAAAGCAGAAGAATGGTTTTACGACTTGGAAGGATAAATTAAGAATTTGTAAAAGATTTTTAACTGATGACAAAAAATAACAAGCAATTAATAGCGCAACAAAGCAAGGAAATTCTCGAAATTTTAAAAACTCGTTTTGAGAAAAACATGAAGCGCCATACAGCTATTAAGTGGTTAAAGGTACAAGAAAAACTGGAGGCCAATCCCGAGAAAATTTGGTCTCTATACCAGATGGAAAAAACCGACGGTGAGCCCGATGTTATAGGCTTTGATAAAAAAACCAATGAATATATTTTTTATGATTGCTCAGCCGAAAGTCCAAAAGGCCGCAGAAGCCTTTGTTACGATAATGAAGCTTTGGAAGCGAGAAAAGAACACAAGCCAAAAAATAGTGCCGTTGGCATGGCTACTGAGATGGGTATTGAACTTTTAACCGAAAAGCAATATCGCGAATTACAACAATTGGGAAAATTTGACATTAAAACTTCCAGTTGGCTAAACACTCCAGAAAATATCAGAAAACTTGGAGGAGCCATTTTTGGAGATTTTCGTTTTGACACTGTGTTTATTTACCACAACGGAGCCCAATCATATTACGCAGGGCGTGGTTTTCGCGGAGCGCTACGCGTGTAGCCTTATAGCTTCTCGTGTTCCTCTAAATCTTTTCTCAAATCAAGTTTTCGAAGTTTAGGAAAAACGAATCCGGTTCCCAATACCGTCAAAATAGTCATTCCCCCTCCGAAAACTACTGCGGTAACCGTTCCCATCAACTTGGCGGTGAGCCCGCTTTCAAAAGCACCCAATTCATTGGATGACCCCACAAACATAGAATTTACGGAAGCCACGCGGCCACGCATGGCATCGGGAGTTCGAAGTTGAAGAATCGTTTGCCGGATTACCATAGAAATTCCATCGGTGGCACCACTCAGAAAAAGTGCAATTACCGAAACCCAAAACCATGTGGAAATTCCAAAAACAATGATACAAACCCCAAACCCAAATATTGCGGCTAGCAATTTCATTCCTGCGTTTTTATTCAGTGGAAAATGTGCTGATGTAAACATAATTAGCAAAGCGCCCACAGCGGGTGCGGCTCTAAGTATTCCAAAACCTTCAGGACCCACTTTCAAAATATCCTGTGCATAAATGGGCAGCAGCGCCACTGCCCCACCAAATAGCACGGCAAACATATCTAATGTAAGTGCACCTAAAATTACCCGTGTGTTTTTTACAAACTTAATTCCCTCTTTTAAACTTTTCATAACAGGTTCACCAATGTTTGGGTTTAAGATTGGTTTCTTCGGAATTTGAAGCAAAAGTAACAGAGCCATCAATGAAAAAGCAAAAACAAAGCACATAGACCAATGCACGCCAATCCAATGAATAAAAAATCCTCCAGCAGCAGGACCTACCACGGCGCCCATCTGCCAAACGGAACTACTCCATGTGGCTGCGTTGGGATATATTTTTTTTGGAATTAATAAAGAGAACAACGAAAAAATTGTGGGGCCCAAAAAAGCACGGACAATTCCACCGAGGAAAACTAAAAAATAAACGGAATAGAGAATTACACTAGTAGAAAAGTCTGCCACAATTCTAGGCCAGGTCAGTAAAAATAAACCAAGGCTAACCACTGAAAAACCAAAAATACATTTTATGAGAAGTCCTCTTTTTTCATTTTGATCTACAATGTGACCAGCAAAAAGTGCCATGGCAACTGCAGGAATTACTTCCATTAAACCTATTATACCTAGTGAAAGCGGATCTTTTGTCAAACTATAAACTTCCCATTCAATAACTACAAACTGCATGCTCCAAGCAAAGACCATCGCAAAACGAACCATTAGAAAAATATTGAATTCCCGAAATCGTAATGCAGCGTAGGGATCGGTTTTCTTCATTTAAAAGAAGTAGTTTTTTTTAAGAATGAAATATTTTCACGAAGAAACTACTCCGCTAATTCAAAAGTACTACACCAAACTGAATATGGCAATGGCATACAGATAAAAACGTACAAAACGAAGCAGGCCAAACAAAAGATAATTTCTGAATTTATAGTGGATCATACCTGCAGCCATACTGGTCATGGAAAAAGGAATGGGCAACAGTGCGCCTACTACTATTAAGAAACCACCCCATTTACGAATGTGTTTTAAATGTTTTTTCATCTTTCCCTCCATATATTCATAAACACGAGGAATGGTAAAAACCCATTTTCCAATAAAGTATGAAATAATACCACCAATATATGACAGCGCTGCCAGTAAGGTTAAATAAAGCAAAGGCTGTGGCATTTTATCGCTCCAAGCTATAAAAATTTCTGGCGGAACAAGGCCTAAAAGTGATTCCGAAGCAAGGAACACAAGCAGAATGTTTATTGGCGCATAGGTTTCAGTAATATAAGTGAAAAGATTACTGAAGTCAACCACATAAAGGTCTACGACAATTAATGCTGCTACCACTAAAAGAATCGGTACTATTGCTTTTTTAAGGCTTTGCCCTACAAAAGAATAAAAGCCAGTGTATTTATAATAAAGATGAGTCCGTTTTAATTTATTGGTTTCGGATTTTTTTATGGTGTTCATTACAATTTGGGATAACTCTTTGGAATTTTAATAAATAAACTTCAAAATAAATAATTGCAGTTTACTGAGGTGCAAATATATAGTTAAAGCCCCTACCCTGCAAGCATTTGGCAATTGTTTGGAGGTTAATGGAATGTTAAACATCTTGCATTCAACTTTTTTAAAAAATCCATCTTAAAAGTTAATGTTTCGTTAAATCAATACTTTGCATTACATAGTACTGTAACAATATTTCAATACTTGCGTCTTTTAGATATAACCCAATAAAAACTTTTTATTATGAGAACATTAGACAGCAACAAATTAACAGCAAAGATGAAAACTTCAAGAGCTTATTCCTGGAATTTAAGAAGAAGATTTCATTAAAAATTCAAATAAATTAAATTTTAAAAATCATGAGAACATTAGACAGCAACGAAAAACAACACAGACCTATAAATTCCAAATCACATTTATGGAATTCGAAAAGACGTTTTAAATAACGTATTTCAATAAACCAATAAATTAACTATGAAAACCTTACGAAACATTCAAAAGAGAATTAAATGTGGATCACAAAAGCAACATACGTTGAACTATCTAAACTCCAACAAGCATCTGTTTGAGGATCCAACAATTAGAAAAACATGCAGATATATTTATTGAGACATATAAAATCAAAAACTGACTAAAGCTGGATTGAAGAAATTTGATTCAGCTTTTTTCTTTCCCCCTGTTCAAATTAGGTTTTTGTGCAGCTGGTTTTTTCTTTTCCGGCATGGGGCCTCTTAAGTGAATTACCAATCCATTTAAAAAATTTCGAAGAAACTGATCGCCACATTCCATATATTTTGGATGGTTCTCATTTCTGAAAATGGCGCCCAATTCACTTTTGGTTACAGCAAAATCAACCAGCGAGCATATTTTTACAATATCTTCATCGCGCAGTTTATGTGCTACACGTAGTTTTTTCATTATGTCGTTGTTTGAAAGTGCCATTTTTCTTTAAGTTGAAACTATATTGCGAAGGTATCAAACTTAAATTGTAAATCTTAAATAGCTGTTATATTTTATTTAATATGTGTTAAATGACCTGTAGTTTTTCATCAATTAAAATATCTTTAAAAGAAAAAAAATATGAAAACTTCAGAAAAGAAAAATAATAAAGAAAATGAAAAACTTCCTTATAATCCAAATGTGACTGAACATGATAAGGATATGCTGTCACAAAAAAACATTCACCGTGATGGCGGCGATGATCAGCAACTTCGCGATCGCAAACAACAAGTAGATTTTGCAGGAAAAGATTTGGATGTGCCAGGCCGCGAGCAAGCAAAAAAGGCAAACGGAAATGGACTTCGTGATGAAGAGAACAAATTATTCAGCCAAGGTGGAGAGGATAACGAAAATCTTGAGCAAGATAAACCTCTATAATTTATATCATTTCCCGGTTGGCACCATGTAAATTGGGATCTTTGTATGTTCCAACACACTGGATGCTACAGTTCCGAGAAATATTTTTTCCAATGTTCCATGGCTATGGGTTCCCATAACAATTATATCTGCCTGCCATTCTTGGGCATACTCTAAAATACTTTTTGCTGTATCACCTTCTGCTAAATGGGTAGTGATATTTTCTTTTCCTATATGCGTGGCGGTTTTATCAAGATAATCCTGTGCTACTTTTACAAATTCTTCCTGTATTCTAAAATCTACGGGAAAAGCATAGCCCTCGTAACCCATAAATGGTTCATATTGCATTCCGTAATAACGTACATCAGCGAGCACATGCAGTAAACAGATTTCAGCGTCCATTAACTGTGCAAGCTCTTTTCCTTTGCTTACAACTTTTTCTGAATTTGGGTTGTAGTCTAAAGCTATTAATACCTTTTTCATTTCTATTTACTTGTTAGTTGTTTTCATTCATTGTAACAATTGTCCCTCCTTTACTGGTGGATATATTTCAGAATAACTTTTAATGTTGGTTTCCACTTGCTTAAAGATATAACTTCTATTTAAGTCTGAAAGCTTATTACAGCCAGCAGCCGCAAAAAGTTCTAAAAATTCCTTTACGGTTTCACCTTGATAATTCTTTACGCGTTTCCACTTTTCGGAAACTACCAAACCCCGCATTAGGCTAGGGTTGTTGGTTGCAACTCCCGTGGGACAAGTATTTCTGTCACACCGCAAGGCCTGAATACAACCAAGTGCCAGCATCATTCCCCTTGCAGAATTGCAAATATCTGCACCAATGGACAATGCCTTAAAAATATCAAAAGATGTAAAAATTTTGGTTGCCGTGATTACTTTTATGTCTTTTTTTAAATTATATCCTCGCAAAGAATCCACCACAAAAACCAATGCCTTTTCCCAAGGCATGCCCACATAATTTGAAAAATCTATGGGTGCTGCCCCAGTACCTCCCTCCGATCCGTCTACGGTTATAAAGTCTGGTTTAATACCGGTTTCAACCATTTTTTCACAAATTTCCAAGAACTCTTCTTTACTACCAATGCACAATTTGAAACCGATAGGTTTACCGTCACTCAAATCGCGCATTTCCTGAATAAATTTAAGCAATCCTTCCGCATCATCAAAAGCACTATGCCCAGGTGGCGAAAGCACTGTTGTTTGTGGTTTTACGCCCCTAATTTTTGCAATTTCTTCATTATTCTTTACCGCTGGAAGCACACCTCCGTGTCCAGGCTTTGCTCCTTGGCTAATTTTAATTTCAATCATTTTGACAGCAGGAATTGCTGCTTTCTCTCTAAATTTTTCAGGTGAAAATTTACCGTCTTCCGTTCTGCAGCCGAAATAGCCTGTACCCACTTCGTAAACCAAATCGCCACCTTTTAAATGATATTCTGAAATACCACCTTCGCCCGTATCGTGAAAAAAGTTACCGGCTTTTGCTCCAAGATTCAATGCCATAATCGCATTTTTGCTCAAAGCCCCATAACTCATGGCAGAAATATTAAAAATACTAGCACTATATGGCTGTTTGCAAGATGGCCCACCTACTAGAACGCGTGGAGGTTCCTCAAGAAGCTTTGAGGGATAAATGCTGTGCTTCATCCACTTATAGTTCTCCTGCTCCACATTTAGCTCAGTACCAAAAGGATGGGTCTCATTCTGAAGTTTAGCCCGTTCGTAAATATAGGTGCGATGATTTCTATCGATAGGTTTTCCGTCTGTATCGGTCTCTACAAAGTATTGATGTATTTCGGGGCCTATCATTTCCAACAGATATCGCATATGCCCCAATACTGGAAAATTTCTCAGAATGGTGTGTTTCTTTTGAAATAAATCATAAATGCCTATTCCAAAAATTAGTACTGCCAAGAAAGAGAAACCGTATACGGGCCAAATGGCCGTACACGTAATAATTGCGATTATTCCCAAGGCTATGAACGTAAATTTTATGGCTTCTCTCATTATTAAAAAATAAAATTATTTGGAACTGTGAAAAAATGCCTTTATCTCGTCCATTAAATTGTTTTTTTGATTCTTATCACCTTTAACGGAGAGTAATATTTCCTTCACTTTGGATTTTCCAAAGCCCCACGCTTCTTCTAAGGTAATATTGGGTGGCAGTGAGAGTTCACCAGGATTTGTAACAGCATCAATAATAAAAGGTTTTGGTGAAGCGATTGCCAGCTCTATGGCCCTTTCAATATCTGAAGCTTTTTCCACCCGTATTCCATCTCCTCCGCAAAGTTTGGCATATTCGGCAAAATTTGGATTTTGCAGTCCCAAAGCTTCATCTGCCATTGCATAGCCAGCCTCTTCCATTTCTATCTTCACAAAACCAAGCTGACTGTTATTATAGACCAAAATTTTCACAGGCCAATTATAACGAACGGCAGTGATAAAATCATTCATACACATACCAAATGCCCCATCGCCTACTATAGCCCAAACTTGCCTTTCTGGATTTACTGATTGAATGCCCATAGCAGCGGGGAAACCTACTGCCATGCTACCATGGTTGAAAGAACCAATCAATTTTCTTCTTCCCGAAAGGGTTAAATGGTGCGATACCCAAATAGCGCTCTCACCTACATCCACAGTAAAGCAAGCGTCATTAGATGCTTTTTTATTAAGAATGCTCATAAATAGTTGTGGATGCAACGGCTCTTCATCATTTTCTAAGCTACTGCTTTCGGCTTTTTGCTTTTTCCACTTTTTAAAATTGGAAACCAATTCATCTAAAAATTCAGAATCATCCTTTGGCACAATTTTAGGACTCAGTTTTTGAAGCGTGGCAAGGCAATCACCTTGAACACCCACATCTACTTTTATCCGGTTGCCAACATTCTCTATGCGTTTGTCCACTTGAATTACCTTGGCATCCTCTGGAAGAAAGTTGCTATAAGGAAAATCTGTACCTAACATTAATAAAACATCAGCCTTCATTACAGCGTGATAGCCCGATGGATTGCCTATTAAACCCGTTAAGCCAACTACATTCTTGTCATCATTATGTATGATATCAGATGAGCGTAAGGTATGGACTATAGGTGCTTTAAGCATTTCAGAAAGTGCTAAAACCTCATCCCGAGCCTCTTTACATCCGGCTCCTGCCAAAATGGTTATTTTTTCTGATTCGTTTAAAACCTTCGCCATTTGATTGATGTCAGCATCCGCAGGAATGAGAGTAGCATTTCCTTTGAACACAGGATGTCTATAGTGGCTTCCTTTTGCTTCCTGACTAGCTATATCTACTGGAATTTCTACCCGAACGACAGCACGCTGCTCGAGGGCAATTTGAATAGCCCTCAAAACAATGCGTGGCGCCTCTTCCGCGGAACGTATTACAGCTTGATAAGCACATACGTCCTCAAAAATTTTGGTCAAACCTACTTCCTGAAAATAATTGGTTCCTAAGTTAACCTGCGCCACCTGTCCACTAATGGCAAGGACAGGTACTCGTTCTTTTTTTGCATTATATAAACCGTTGATCAAATGCAAGGTTCCAGGTCCAACAGTACCCGCACATACAGCTAAATTATCAGTCATTTGTGCCTCTGCACACGCTGCAAAAGCACCGTTTTCCTCGTGCCGCACTCCAATCCACTTTATATCATCATTTGCTCTAATGGCATTGGTAAAAGTATTTAGGGCATCCCCAGTGACGCCCCAAATTTGTTTTATACCAATTTCTTTTAAAATTTGAAGGATTTGTTCAGAAACATTCATTGAAAATTAAATTTTTATTAAAATTAGTAAGCTTTCAATGAAAACTGAAGAATATGCAAAGATATTTTTTACATATTAAGGGAAATTTAACGGTAGTAATTGAATTGTGTCTAATAAAATTATTGCTTAACTATAATTGCGGTAGCTTTATTGCCAGTAAGCAGATTCCACTCATAGGAAGCCAAAAGGTTTCCTATTTCATCATAAATATTTAATTGCGCAGTATTTGGACCTGAAGAGCCCTGGTTCAATGCTTCAAAATCTATTTTATTAAAACCATCCTGTAATGGAAGGTCAAATCCCCTAAAACTGCCTTCTAGTCTGGCTTGCGGTATAGCTATTTCACCATTTACATAAATGCGGATCATATCACCATCCACAAATTCATGGTCCCGATACATAAAAGTGGCTTTTTTGGCAGTGGTCTTGAAATCACCCAAATATTGGTCTTTTCCGAATTCAGGCTTTTCCTCTTTATCTTTTGTGAAGTATTTTGGGGCTCTATTGGTTCCTGAATATTCTAGTAAACCATCGCCATTTTGCATATCTATAAGTTTTTCTTCTTCTTTTCCTATATTAGAATTATCAGGGGTGTTCGGATTTTTTGTTTTGGAAAGCGACGGTGCCTTAACCGCAGGGATTTCAAAGCCAGTTGAACTGTTTAAATTTGTGTCTGTAGCATCAAAACGAGCCGAACTATTGGGCAGATCTATCTGGGCAAAAGAAACCCCGCCCATAAGAATAGCTGTGAGAAAAAAGATTTTTTTAATCATAACACCAAGTTTTGAGTGTTGTAAACAACAATTGCACCAAAAATAGTATTCCGCTGGTCATAATAATTTAAAGTTTAAAATTTATTTTTTCGGGTTTTTTCGTTTTCCTCTCCAAATAAAAAATAACAAAATGGCACACAGCGGAAGTACTATATATATTATTACATCTGCCGGATTTGATAAGTCTATTGGCTTTTCACTTGGTTTTGGAACCTCTGTGGGTTTTTGAGCATACAGTATAGTTCCCCAAAAAAGTAGGCCGAGTAAAAGTGTTTTGTTAAGTGTCATAGAATTTTTGTTTTAAAATATGCAAAAAATATTTCATACAGAAATTTTAACAACTTCTGTTAACTATTTGGAAATTACCCCAAAATGTCTTACTATGCCGTGTTATTATTAAAAACAGAGAGAATATATGAGACAACTTAAAATCACGAAGCAGGTAACCAACCGAGAAACCAAATCTTTAAACAGTTATTTACAGGACGTTAGTAAAATAGATTTAATAACAGCTGAAGAGGAAGTAGAGTTGGCACAGCGCATTCGTGAAGGAGATCAGGCTGCTTTAAACAAATTGAGCAGAGCAAATTTAAGATTTGTGATTTCCGTGGCGAAACAATACCAAAACCAAGGTCTTAGTCTTCCTGACCTTATTAATGAAGGGAATGTAGGCTTGGTAAAAGCCGCTAAAAGGTTTGATGAAACCCGTGGTTTTAAATTTATATCATACGCCGTTTGGTGGATTCGCCAGGCCATTTTGCAAGCTATTGCAGAACAATCGCGTGTTGTTCGTTTACCGTTGAACAAAATTGGCGATATAAATAAAATCAAAAAGGCTTCCATTCACCTTGAACAGAAATTCCAGCGCGTACCCACTGCTGCTGAAATTGCCAAGGAACTTGATTTTAGTGAATCAAAAGTGAAAAGTTCGCTTAAAAATTCTACAAGAAGTCTCTCCATGGATGCCCCTTTTCAAGAAGGTGAGAATGATAATAATTTGTACGACGTACTAAGTTCAGGAGAAAGCCCAAATCCAGATAAAAGTTTATTGCATGAGTCACTCCGCATAGAGATAAATCGTGCATTGGATACTTTAGCGCCACGCGAGGCTGATGTGGTAAAACTTAATTTTGGACTCTGCGGACAACCGCCAATGACGTTACAGGAAATTGGTGATACTTTTGATTTAAGTCGCGAGCGCGTACGTCAAATACGCGAAAAAGCTATTAGAAGATTACGACAGACTTCAAAAAGCCATATTTTGAAAAAATATTTAGGCTAGATATAAATGTTAAAAATATTGGCAATGCCAATATTTTATGAAATTCTTAGGAACGAGTTTTATTTCTGCGGTTATCTTTATAAGACTAACCATACAAACCAATGACCACAGAAATAATCCTCGTTTTTTCTATTCTGTTAGTTACCATCATTCTCTTCGCTTTTGAAGTTTTTTCAGTAGACAAGATTGCGATGTTTGTTATTGCTTCCCTTGCGCTAACAGGTTTGGTAAAGCCAGAAGAAGCTATTTCGGGGTTTTCAAATACAGCTACAATTACCGTCCTTTCTTTAATGATCATTGCATTAGCACTGGAAGATAACGGTGTTATAGCTTCACTGGCACGTTATTTAAAAAACCTTCACGTGCTTCCACTCGTTCTATTATTGCCTGTTTTTATGTTTATTACGGGTGGAATTTCAGCTTTTATAAACACTACCGCTGTAGTTATTGTATTCATTAAGATCATTTCAGAATTGGCCAAGCGGTTTAACGTACCTCAATCCAAATTACTCCTGCCTATTTCATTTGCAGGAATTTTGGGAGGCAGCTGTACGTTAATGGGAACTTCCACCAATCTTATTGTTAATTCCGTAGCTCGCGATTTGGGAGCCGAAAGATTTAGTTTTTTTGAATTTTCATTCTTTGGATTGATTTTTCTGCTTGTCGGGATAATAATTGTTACCATAGCTTCACGATGGTTGCCGAAAGATTCTAAAGAAAATTTACGTGACATTTATGATTTAGAAAATTATGTGACTACCGTTGTAATCAATAAAGATTCAAATTTAATAGATAAAAAAATTGAAGACACTTTTCTATTTGCCAATCCTGAAATTTCCATTCTCAAACTTACAAGACGTAAGCAGATAACCAACGCCCCCGGAAGGTACATAACATTAAAAGCAAATGATAAACTTTTGCTTATGTGCGACTTAGAAAATTTGGCAAAACTAAACGAAGCAGAAGGTTTAAGCGTTCATAAAACCCAGGAAAGTGACAAAAAAAGACAGACAATAGAAAATGAGGATGAAGCTGAAAACTTAAAAAAACAAAACGATCTTGGGTTTGTGGAACTGTTAATTTTGCCAGGTTCTATTTTGATTGGAAAAACATTAAAACAACTCAGAAAACAGACCTTTCAAAGCGCCTTGCCCATTGCTATTAAGAAGCGACGGAATATACGTAATACCAAAGAACGTTTGGTGAGAAAGGATATTGAACAAATATCCTTAAAACCTGGAGATAGATTGTTGGTGGAAGTTCCAAAAAACGAAATAAGCCAACTTTATGAAATGGAAAATGTGGCAATTCTTAGAGAACACAAAACAAAGCCTATCGTGAACAACCAAAAAAGAATGTTGTCATTTGCTATTCTAATCCTTGTGGTGGGTTTGGCCGCAAGTGGAATTTTATCAATTTTAATAAGTGCAATTACAGGGGTAAGTCTATTACTATTAACACGATGTCTTGAATTAAACGATGTATATCACCGTGTCAACTGGCAAGTAATTTTTTTATTGGCTGGAATGATTCCATTAGGCATTGCCATGAACAACACGGGCGCAGATAAATGGATTTCTGATCATTTATTGGATATTCTTAGCGGTCAGTCCCATATTGTAATTATTGGTCTTATATTTTTAATAACTATGCTAATGAGCAGCGTGGTAAGTAACAATGCCACAGCAATTATTATGACACCTATAGCTATAGCTGTGTCGGTAGGTCTAGATCTAACAATGAAGCCATTTATTCTTGCAGTTCTATTTGGCGCCAATTTTAGTTTTTTCACCCCTATGGGCTACCAAACCAATACCCTTATCTATGGAATGGGTATTTATAAATTCAAACATTTTTTAATAATTGGAGGCATACTTTCCATAGTTTTATGGGTTTTAGGTACATTTATGCTTTCTACTCTTTTTTAAATATATATTATGTCACAAAAATTTTCAATAAATGATTCAATTTCTAATCTATGGGACAAGCTTGATGGATGGCTTGATGCTATAATACTTAAACTTCCCAACTTTGCCGTAGCCATTTTAGTAATGGTAGTTTTCTACTTTATTGCTAAGGGCATTCGTAAATTTTCTTATAGATTATTATTTCGCAAGATTACCGAAGAATCCATAAAACAGATGCTTTCGCGCATTATGTACGCAATAGTTTTAATTATTGGTTTCTTTATAGCCCTTGGCGTAATGCAGCTGGATAAAGTACTTACCTCAGTATTGGCTGGAGCGGGCGTAGTAGGTCTTGCAATAGGCTTGGCCCTACAGGGCACTTTAAGCAATACATTTTCTGGGTTGATGCTTTCCTTTTTGCCAAAAGTACGTATTGGCGATTTTATTGAGGCCCAAGACAAAAGTGGTTATGTAGATGAAATAAATCTTCGGAATATTACACTTCGGCAGACGGACAATGAATATGTAATTATACCCAATTCAATTTTTATAGAAAACCCCTTTACCAATTATTCTCTATCAGACCGATCGCGAATAGATGTAAGCTGTGGTGTGGGCTATGAAAGTAACCTTCAAAAAGTGGAAGACTTGGTGACCAAAATTATTTCTGAAAATTTCGACCAAAAAGAAAACGAGGGCGTAGAATTCTTTTTTACTGAGTTTGGCGATAGCTCTATCAATTTCGTTACCCGGTTTTGGATATCCAGTACAAAGCCCAAGCCAAAACTGGAAGCAAAGCACAAGGCAATTAAGCTAATCAAAAAGAATTTTGATGAAGCAGGAATCAATATTCCGTTCCCTATACGTACATTGGATTTCGGAAAAAATAAATTGCAAATAGCACCAAATAAAGACGAATAGTTACCATTTATAAACATAATTTGTTTAAAAGTATTTGCTATGAAAAAATTACTGAGAATATTTCTAGCCGGTTGGGGCGCCAAGAAAATAGGCGGCGGCAAATGCGGATGTATAGGTACCATTGTTGTATTCCTAATACTATATTGGTTGCTGGGCTTCGTTTTTGATGTTTTCTAAAATTCTGCACAGCCCATGTCACTAAATAGTTAGACTCAAAATTGTTATTCATAAGCGCCCTTAATCAGGGCGCTTATCATTTTAAGAATGATAAAAGATATTTTTCTATCATGTGTTTCTATTGTTATAATAATTGCTTTAAACACTTGCTAAAAATAGAACTTACCCTACGTTAAATAACCTGTAAAGTGCTGAAAAATAGAGAGCTGTGTTTCTACCAACCTGCTTTTAACAAAACAATAGCATCCATTAACTAATTTTTTTGAGGGGTACACGGTTATATTTGCAATACAAACCTTTAAAAACTTAGTATTATGAAAAAAGCTATTGCACTAACCATGCTGGCAACAGCAATTTTTGCTACCTCATGTGTATCAAAAAAGAAGTATGTAGAATTGGAGAACCAGTATAACGACACGCGTTCTACCCTAGCTAAAACCCAGCTTGAAAAAGAAGAAATTGAAGCCAAATACGCCAAGATTGAAGAGCGCGTAGCTAACTACAATTCAAAAATCCAATCATTGACTGACAGTAATAACAGCCGTCTTCAACAAATTGAAGGTGTCGTGGTTTCAGAAAATGATAAGGAAAACATGAGAAAAGCCCTTGCCAACGTAGATCCCCAAGAATTGGCACAGGCAAAGACTCTTAAGGATTCTATGAATCTTATAGTTTCTCACAATCTTAAAAAGAATCTTGACAACAGTTTAGCTGGTGAAGGTGAAGAGGACGATATCAAAATTGATATTGACGAGACTGTGGTAATGATTACCATTTCAGACAAGTTATTGTTCAATTCAGGAAGCGCCCGTGTTAACAAAAAGGCGAATCCATTATTGGAGCGTCTTGCAAATGTAATTAATAGCGAGCCAGCTCTTGAAGTAATGGTTGAAGGACATACCGATAGCCAGACAGTAAAGCCTGGAGCTTACATTAAAGATAACTGGGAATTGAGCGTAGACCGATCCACTGCTGTTATCCGCATCCTACAAGATGATTACGGTGTTGCTCCTGAAAAATTGATTGCAGCAGGACGTAGTAGTTTTCACCCTCTAACTGAAAATGAAACCAAGGAAGGCCGTGCTACTAATAGAAGAACACGTATTGTAATCCTCCCAAACCTTGATAAATTCTTGGCGCTTCTTTCTGCCAACTAAATACTTAAACAGTATATATTTAAAAAGGCGGTTCATTGCATTGATGAACCGCCTTTTTAAACATTTATTCTATATAAACTGCTCGTTATGATGGTGGCATTGATGGCCTAACTTCAATTTTGCTTGGTAATGTGCGAGGGTTCATTTTTAGTAAATCTACCACCAGTTTACCAATATCTTCAATCTGTATCTTCCAAGCATCATCTCCATCTGGCTCATTTCCGTTAAAATGTGTTGATACCGAACCAGGCATAATTGTACTCACTTTTATACCCTTATCACGCAAATCTAGCATTACGGCTTGTGTAAAACCTGTTAAGCCAAATTTACTTGCGTTATAAGCGCTTCCCCCCTTAAAGAAGTTAGTACCAGCCAAACTTGAGATAGTTATAAAATATCCTCTGTTTTTTTTCAATTGTTCAACACTCGCTTTCAGGGAATAGAATGGACCCGAAAGATTGGTTTCAATGGTTTCTTGCCACTGCTCAATGGAAATATCTTCCACAGAGCCAAAATGCCCCAGTCCTGCATTTGCAATAACAATATCAACTTTTCCAAATTGATCAACAGTCTCTTTAACAGCTTTTTGTTGGCTATCATAGTTCCGGACATCAGCTTCTAGGCCTATGGCCTGTGCCCTATCGTTCCCGTGGGAATTTAATTGCTTGGCAGCTTCCTCAGCCGTTGCTTTTGTTCTTCCGGTAATAGCTACATTAATGCCTTCTTTCAGCAAAGCTTCGGCAATACCATAGCCTATTCCCTTTGTGCCGCCTGTAATCAGAGCGGATTTGTTTCCTAAATCAATCATAATTTGTTGTTTTCCCCAAAGTTACAAATAGCGAAAGCGAATGTTATTAAATTCTGCTTAAATTTGAAAGATGAAATTTTTGCCAATAGTATTTTTCAGCTTCCTTTTCTTCGGTTTTCCTAAAAAAAAACCTCAGGAACCTTTGGTAAATCTTAAAGACCTTTCTACAGAATTCGTTTACGAAATACGCTACGCTACCCCCAATAATTTTGTAGGCGAAACACTTTATGACTGTAGTGAATGCCTACTCCGCCCAGAAGTAGCTGAAGCTCTATTGCGGGCCAACCAATATTTTTGTGAAAAAGGCTACCGTATTAAAATCTACGATTGCTACCGACCGTTGGATGTTCAGAAAAGAATGTGGGCAAAGGTGCCGCGACCCACCTATGTGGGCAACCCCTATGGTAATGGTTCCATTCACAATAAAGCTGCGGCGGTAGATATTACTTTAGAAACCTTAGAAGGCTGCTATGTGGAAATGGGCAGCGACTACGATTATTTTGGAAGAGAAGCACATATTGATAATTATAATTTTTCAAAAGAAATACTCGCCAATCGGAAACTGCTTATTGAAGGCATGCGCCAGTTCGGCTTCAATACTATCCGCACGGAATGGTGGCACTTTAGCTATAAAAGAAATTGGGGTTACAAAACATTAAACATTCCCCTACCCTGCGATTAATATTTATTATTTACCGGGAAGGTTTTTTTCTGCGTTTCCACTTATTTTAAAGGGAATTTCAGGTGTATTCTTATATAATTTTAACTCGATCACATCAGATGGTAAATTGAAATCGGCATTGGCCAATGCCTCTTTTACCTGTTTTATTATCATACCTCGCAATACCCGTGAAGCTCTTCTATAGTCAACAGTGTCTACCCAAAAGAATACTTTTAGGTTTACGGTACTTGCGGCAAGTTCATCTTCTATCACAAAATTTTCATGGGTTTCATCACGAATTATTTCTTTGTTCTTATCCAAGACCTCCTGAATTACTCTTTTGGCTGCTTCAATATTATCTTCATAACCAATTCCAACGGTGAAATCAACCCTAAAAAAACCATCGGCGGTATAATTTTCAACCGGTTTGGTTAGCACGTCACTATTAGGGATATATATATCGCGGCCATCAAATGTTTTTATATGGGAATACCGAAAGCTTAAGGCCCTCACCTTTCCGAATATATTGTCTATTTTGATAGTATCATTAATATTAAATGGCCTATTAAAAGCAAGAATCACCCCCGCCAAAAAGTTTTTTCCAATATCCTGAAAGGCAAATCCCAAAATAATGGCGCCCCCGCCCACGGCCGTTAATACTCCTGTGGCTATGCCATCGAGTCCTGCAACGCGCAAGGCAATCATAATGGCAATTATAATTAAAATGATTTTAACCGCTTGGGCCAAAAACTTTGCCATTAGTGGATCTTCAGATTTTTGCTGGAATCGTCTTTTATAGAAGTTGGTCAACAATTGTGCAAGTAAAACCCCTAATATGATAACCAAAATAGCCAAAGCAATACGCGGAAGGATTTTTAGGAATTCTTCGTAATAGTTCTGTAATGAATTTTGGATTGTTTCGCCCGGCGATTGTAAAAGTGGGAGCATCTATTTTTTCTTTTAAAGATAACAATTATTCACTAAATAAATCTTCCCATAAAATAATCTTAAAGTATAGCGGAACGAGCTGCAACATGTATCTTTGCAAAAAAATAAAAGCTGTGGATCTTTCAGTAAAATCATTTAAATTAATAAGCACATTAGAGGCTATCTCTTTTTTGGTTCTTTTGGGAATTGCAATGCCCCTAAAATACATTTGGCATATGCCGCAAATGGTGCAAGTAGTAGGAATGGCGCACGGAGTGCTATTTGTGCTCTACGTTGGGGGTGCTCTGTATATGTATAAAAAGCTGAAATGGTCCATTACAGATTTATTTATTGTGGTAATGTGCTCCGTGTTACCTTTCGGCCCTTTTTATGTGGAACGTAAATATTTATAATGAATAAAGAAACAATTCAGGATTATAGTTGTCTTTTTCAGAATTACCTCGTTAGCGAAGGTATGGCTGTTGAATGGGCCATTTTTTTGAATGTTCTTTTAAACTGTATTATTGTTTTAACAGTAGTATTGATTCTTGACGTTATATTCAGAAAGTTTATTATTGAAACTTTCAAGGCTTTTAGCAATAAAACAAAAACCACCTTTGACGACTATTTGGTAAAAAGCAATTTTCCGAGATTCATAGCCCATACCCTACCACTGGGGATTATTTGGTACCTCATTCCTATCATTTTTATTGAATCACCATTTATGACAAACCTGCTGTTAATTGCAACTCAGGTGTATCTGGTCTTTCTCTGTGTCTATATTTTCAGGAGTATTTTACGTACAACACGAAATTATCTTGAAGAAAACGAGCGTTACCGCGACAAGCCCATGGAGAGCTATGTTCAGGTAATGATGATTTTTGCTTGGGGAATTGGAATCTTTTGGATTATCCAGCTTCTTACTGGGTTTTCAGTTGTTAGTCTTACCACTCTTGGTGCGGCTTCAGCAGTAATTCTTTTAATTTTTAAAGATACCATTTTAGGCTTTGTGGCAAGTATTCAAGTTTCCGTGAATGATATTGTTCGTATTGGTGATTGGATCACGTTCAGCAAATTTGGGGCAGATGGATATGTAACCGAAATAAACCTTGCAACCGTTCGCGTACAAAACTGGGACAACACCTATACTACAATCCCTACCTATAGTTTGATTGCCGATTCTTTTCAAAACTGGCGCGGAATGCAGGAAAGCGACGGCAGAAGAATTAAGCGCTCCATATATATAAAACAAACTTCCATAAAATTTCTTTCAGTAGAAGATGTGGAGCGATTGAAAAAAATTCAATTGATCAAGCCTTATTTGGAGCATCGCCAAAAAGATGTTGACCGCTACAATGAGAAGAACGAAATTAATAAAGAGCTATTAATAAACGGCAGAAACCAAACTAACCTTGGCGTTTTCAGATATTATGCCGATGCACTTTTAAATGAAAACTCTGCCATCAATAAAAACCTTTTTTTAATGGTTAGGCACTTGGCACCTACCGATAAAGGAATCCCGATTGAAATATTTTGTTTTAGCAAAGACAAGACTTGGGTAAATTATGAACATATTCAGGCTGATATTTTTGACCATCTTCTGGCCGCCATTCCTTATTTTGATCTTGAAATTTTTGAATTGCCAACAGGTAAGGATATTTCATCTGGCGTCAATAGGCCAACTTTTGAAAATTAAAAGTATCTTTAATGCAAAAACCTTTTGGATTTAAAAGACTTTAAGACCTATCTGTACATTTTTGGAATGTTGGCTGTAGCCTTAACTATTTTTCCCTTCGTGGCAGTAGATTATTGGTGGATTCGCATATTCGATTTTCCACATATACAGCTTACTATACTAACCTTCGTGGCACTTGTAGTTTTCTTTATGAGGTTTGAGGTAAAACGAATTAATGATTATCTTTTTACCGTTATCATTTCGGCATGTTTAGTAGTTCAGTTAATAAAGATTTATCCTTATACCCCTTTTGCCGAAAAGGATATTTATACAAGTGAAGAAATAAATCCCAAAGCTCCTATTTCGATTTATACAGCCAACGTACTTCAATCAAATAAGAAGCGTGAATTGCTGATAGCAGATATAAAAGAGAAAAAACCAGATGTTATTCTTTTAGTGGAGACAGACACAAACTGGAGAGATTATGTAGTAGAACATTTAAACGATAATTATAAGTACAAAGTAGAAGCGCCGCAGGCCAATACATATGGTATGTTAATGTACTCAAAGTATAAATTGATTAATCCACAAGTAAAGTTTTTGGTTGATAAAGGGATCCCTTCAATTCACACAAAAATGCTTCTTCCTTCAAAAGATACCATCCAGTTATATAGCATCCACCCCACACCTCCAATGCCTCAGCACAATCCTCTTTCTACCGATAGGGATTCTGAAATGATGAAAATTGCCAATTTAAGTAGAACATCCACGTATCCAGTATTAGTGATGGGTGATTTTAATGATGTGGCCTGGTCAAACACTACCTCCCTATTCCAAAACGTAGGTGAATTATTGGATATCCGAAAAGGCAGGGGTGTCTATAATACTTATAATGCGAATAGCCTCATATTTAGGTGGCCTTTAGACCATATTTTTTGTTCCAAAGAGTTTAGACTAATTTCTTTGAAGTTGGGTGAAGACATAAATTCTGATCATTTACCAACTTATGCAAAATTTAGTTTTGAACCCGAAAAAGCAGCCGAACAACAACCAAAAAAACCTTCTGAAAGACAATTGAAAAATGCAAAAGAGCAGGCAGAGCGTGTTCAGCTCTAAACACTCAAAATTTTAAAATAAAGTATCTGGGTTGTCCATATTAGGTATATGCAGGTTAGTACCAAACCGTTCATTAGCCTTTTTTATAAAATGTGCCGAAAGTAAGGGTGAGGCTTTTTCAATATTTTGGTGTACAAAAAAGTAAATGTTTTGCAGTCCTTGGTCTATCCAGGTTTCCAGACGGTCTATCCAATCATCAAGTCGAGAGTAATCGCTTTTGTGGTTAGCTCCGTTATAACGAATAAAGGCAGTGGGAGTGGTAAGCCGCATATGGAGTAAATCGCGCCTTCCTGCTGTATCAACAATAGCATTGGTAATGCTGTATTTTTCTAAAATACCATAGAGATCTTCGGCTACATCTTCATCGTTAAACCAATTAGTGTGTCTAAATTCTATCGCAGGTTTTATATCTTTTGGGAGCATTTTGAAAAACGGTTCCAATCTTTCCATATTTTTTGGTCCGAAATTATCCGGAAGTTGTACAAAAGGCATTTCAAGCTTTTCTTTCAAGTTTGATGCATTCAGAATATATTCATTCAAAGAATCTTCGCAATCCTGAAGTCTTTTCCAATGCGATATTCCCTGAAAGAACTTAGGGAAAAACCTGAAATCATCGGGTGTCTTTTCATACCAACCTGCAAAAGTATCTGCCGGAAAAATTCTATAAAAAGTAGCATTCAGCTCAATACTGTTGAATTGGGTTGAATAATACGCCAGTTCATCCTT
This sequence comes from Aequorivita sp., assembly GCA_002715485.1. Classification (GTDB taxonomy): domain Bacteria; phylum Bacteroidota; class Bacteroidia; order Flavobacteriales; family Flavobacteriaceae; genus Aequorivita. Next base: position 61,973 of record PAZL01000003.1, read on the forward strand.
TGTACCTCGTGGGTAAAAGCCCTTCAAATCTGCTTTGTTCCATTTTGCGCACCCTACATACAAATTCGGACGGCTGGATGTTTTATATTTTGAAAGAACCTCTTTGGTTTCTGGGTGGTCTTTTGGCAATGTAAAGTCAATATTTCCAGGGTCGTCAACTTTTCCAAATTTCATGATTTTCAGTTTTTAGTAAAGATACTTTTTAAATCAAATTTCAAAAAAATATTAACCTGTAACTTTTTATCAAGCTGTTAGTCTTATATTTACTGAAACTTAAAAAATCATTTATGAAAATCATTAAAACACTTACCCTTGCCTTTTTAATAACCGCCATGGCTCCCGTATCTGCGCAAACTGCCGATGAAATAATCAATAACTATTTCGAAAATACCGGTGGTAAAGCAGCTTGGGAAAATTTAAAAAGCTCAAAAATGACAGCAACCGCCCAAGCCCAGGGAATGGAAATTCCGGTAGAGGTTTATCAAACCAAGGACGGCAAACAATTGATAAAAATTAATTTTCAAGGTCAGGATATAACGCAATTGGCTTTTGATGGCGAAACTATGTGGAGCACTAACTTTATGACAATGCAACCTGAAAAAAGCGATGCCGAAGCTACTGCAAACATGAAAAAACAAACAAAAGATTTTCCATCACCTTTTTTGAATTATAAAGAGAAAGGTTTCACGGCTGAACTGATGGGTAAAGAAACTAAAGATGGTACCGAAACTTATAAAATAAAACTTACTCAGTCCCCTATCATGGTGGACGGTGTTGAGCAGCAAAATGTAAGCTATCATTATTTTGATACTGAAACATTTGTGCCGATTGTGGTGGAAAATGAAATATTTCAAGGCCCAATGAAAGGCCAAATGAATGTAAGCACAATGAGTGACTATCAAGAAGTTGATGGTTTATATTTTCCATTTTCACTTAGTATGGGCGGGCAGGCAATTCAATTAAAGGAAATTATTATAAATCCTGAAATTGATGACGCGATGTTTGCATTTCCTGCTACTGCAACAGAAGCTGTTAAAAAAGAATAATTTTTCCTGCTTATTAAAAATCCCTGCTAGTCGGGGATTTTTTTTTCAACAATATATAAAACTAAAACCCTCCAAAATGAAATATTTCATCTTTACGTTCCTTCTCATCTTTTCAGGTTTTATAGCTCCAGCACAAGACACAGCTTTAAAAGGAAAAGAGCTTTTTGGCAATATGAAGGCTAGGCATATCGGTCCTGCGCTTATGAGTGGTCGCATAAACGATCTTGAAAACCACCCTACCAATGCACGTATTATTTACGCAGGTGCCGCAGGTGGCGGTGTTTGGAAATCTACTGATGGGGGCGCAACATTCGCCCCAATTTTTGATGAACACGCTCAATCCATTGGGACTATAACCTTAGACCCAAAAAACCCTGACGAAGTTATTTGGGTCGGAACAGGCGAAACTTGGACACGAAACTCAGTTTCTGTGGGTAACGGTCTTTTTAAATCTATAGATGGTGGAAATAATTGGAAGGAAATTCCAGGTTTTGAGAATTCTGAAAGAATTGCTTCCATTGTAATAAATCCAAACAATACAGATGAAGTTTATGTAGGTGTTTTGGGGGCTCTTTGGAGTGATAGCGAAGACCGCGGTGTTTACAAAACAACAGACGGTGGAAAAACGTGGGAAAAAGTCTTATACGTAGGGCCTTCAACCGGTGTTTCAGATATTTTAATGGACTCTGAAAATCCGAATGTTCTTTTTGCTTCGATGTGGCAATTCAGAAGGACCGCTTGGGGGTTCAATTCAGGAGGAGAAAACAGTGCAATTTATAAGTCAACAGACGGAGGAAAGACTTGGAGTAAGTTGACAAATAATCTTCCATCTGGAAAATTAGGACGAATCGGGATTGCAATGGCTCCAAGTAATAGTAAAATAATTTATGCCGTTATTGAAACTGGCGAAAAGGAAACCAACGGTCTTTGGCGATCAAATGACAGTGGCAATTCGTGGAAACATTTAAATAATGATTTTGGACTCACCGTTCGTCCTTTTTACTTTTCACGTATCACGGTAGATCCCAAAAATCCTGATATAATTGTAAAAGGAGGTTTAACTGGTTCCATAAGTCGTGACGGGGGTAAAACCTTTAAAAATCTTGGCAACATGCACAGTGATATACACGACATTATTTTTGATATAAACAATAACGATATCATCTACTCAGGAACAGATGGTGGAGTTTATCGCTCATGGAATGGTGGCTCTACTTTTGAAATTGTCGAAAATCTTCCACTTTCGCAGTTTTATCACATAAGTGTTGACGATGCCGAACCTTACAATGTGTATGGAGGTCTGCAGGATAATGGCTCTTGGTATGGCCCCTCCTCTGCTCCTGGCGGTGTTTCCGCAAGGCATTGGAACAGTATTGGCTATGGTGATGGTTTTAGGGTCTTAAAACATCCTACAAAGAATATTATTTATTCCGAAATGCAGGGCGCAGCAAACGTTTGGCGTTATGATGTGGACCAAAACAGAACCACTACCGTACAGCCGCAACCTAAAAAAGGTGATCCAGAACTTCGATTCAATTGGAATGCGCCTATGGCTGTGAGCAATTTCGCTCCAGACAGGTTTTATATGGGAAGCCAATTTTTGCACCGTTCCGAAGATATGGGAGATAGTTGGACTATAATTTCTCCAGATTTAACTACAAATGATAAAGCGAAACAAGATCAAGCCAATTCTGGGGGGCTTTCCGTAGATAACAGCGGTGCGGAAAAGCACACTACAATTTTTACAATTGCAGAATCTCCATTGGACGAAAATATTATTTGGGTGGGCACAGATGACGGCAATGTACAGCTAACGACCGATGGCGGAAAAACCTGGACCAACCTTACCGAAAATCTCGTAGGGATTCCTAAAAACACTTGGGTTTATCATATTGAAGCTAGTGTACATGGTAAAGGAACTGCCTATGCGGTTTTTGAAGGCCACACTACAGGCGATATGAAACCATACACTTTAAAGACTACTGACTTTGGAAAAACTTGGAAGTCTATAATTTCAGAAGATATTGATTCAAAAGCTTTCGTAAGAAATATTCAAGAGGATTATGTGAACGAAGATTTGCTTTTTCTTGGAACCGAATTTGGTCTTTATGTTACAATTGACGGCGGAAAAAATTGGTCTCAGTTTACAAATAATATGCCCCCGGTAGCTGTTCATTTCATTGATCTTCAAAAAAGAACCAATGATTTGGTAATGGGCACACACGGTCGTGGTGTAATCATTATTGATGATATCAGCCCTTTACGTGAATTAAACTCTGAAATATTAAATAAGGACGTTCATTTCTTTAAAACTGAGCCCTTCACAATGACTGAAGATAGTGGTTTCAGTGGAAGTTTTGGAGCTGAAACCCAATTTGTTGGTGAAAATAAAAACACCAATGCCCAAATTGTATATTACTTAAAAAAGCGCCATACGTTCGGAAAAATGGAAATGGAGGTTCAAGATATGCAAGGCAATAAAATAACCACACTTAATCCGGGAAAATCAAAAGGAATTAATGTAGTAAGCTGGGATTTTACAACTGCGGCTCCTAAAATGGCGCAAGCCAAAACCCTAGCATTTAGTGGTTTTACCGCTCCTAGAGTTCCTGCAGGTAAATATAAAATAGTTCTGACAAAAGGGAAGGAAACCTATACCCATAACATTGAAGTTAAATATGATGAAAAATCAGTCACCACTTTAGAACAGCGAAAAGAACAGGAAGCCCTTACCAACAAATTATTCAATATGGTAGAGGATTTGGCGTATATGGTTTATGAAATCAATGAAACACAAGCAAAAGCTACTGAAGTAATTGAGAATAATCCAAAAGGGAAAAAAGAAGCCCAAAAGCTATTTGATGCTTTGGAGAACCTTCGGAAAGACTTGGTAATTACCACTGGCGATAATTATGTTGCCTCTGCAGAACCTGAATTACGTGAAAAAATGGGCGACCTTTACAGCAATGTAGCTTCTAATTTTAATAAAGTTTCTGGGGCTTCCAAAGCTAATTTTGAATTGATTTCCGATGATTTTTCAAAAGCAAAAAAGCGTTACGAAACTATAATGGAAAAGGAAGGTAAAAAATTCAATTCATTTTTAGAGAAAAATAACATTACAAGACCTGAAATTCAAAGCAAGGAAGAATTTTTGAAGAAAGGATAATTTATTACCAAACCTAGCAGGTCTCTGGGACCTGTTAGGTTTTTTATTCTCTATTTATTGATAAATATCGTTTTTCGATTCACAAACTCCCGAATACCGTGTTCGCTAAGCTCGCGGCCATAACCACTTTGCTTAATTCCACCAAAGGGCAATCGCGGATCGCTTTTTACCAATTCATTTACAAATACCGCTCCTTCGTCAAAGCGGAAAGCCAGCTTTTCAGCTTCCGCAATATTCTTTGTAAAAATGGAAACCCCCAGTCCAAATTTTGAAGAATTTGAAAGCGCAATTGCCTCTTCCACAGTTTTAAAAGTTGTAACCGAAAGCACTGGTCCGAATGTTTCTTCTTTAAATGCAGTCATTTCTTCAAAAACATTTGTAAGTACCGTAGGTTCAAAATACGCACCCTGCCGCTTTCCTCCTATCACAATTTTAGCACCCGCTTTTACGGAAGTATTTACCTGTTTTTCCAAATCCTTTGCAAGATCTTCCCTTGCCAAAGTTCCAACGTAGGTTTCTTGGTCCATTGGGTCACCGCTTTTAAGTTCGCGTACTTTTATCAGCATTTTTTCAATAAACTCATCAGCAATTGATTCATCAATCAACAACCTTTTTCCTGCAATACAACTCTGCCCAGTATTTTGGAATCGGGCCTGCACGCAAGTTTCTATAGTTTTGTCCATCTCGCAATCTTCTAGCACTACCAAAGCATTGCTTCCACCCAGTTCCAAAACTGTTTTTTTAATATTTTTTCCTGCAATAGAAGCAACAGAAGAGCCCGCAGGCCCACTTCCTGTTAGTGTTACAGCCTTTATCTCTTCGTTCTCAATAATTTTTTCAACAGCATCACTTCCGACCAATAGTGTAGTAAAACAGTTTTCCGGAAAACCAGCCCTTTTAAAAACCTTTTCAATATTCAGCGCACTGCCAAAAACATTGGAGGCATGTTTTAAAACACCTATATTTCCAGCCATCAAAGCAGGTGCAGCAAATCTAAAAACCTGCCAAAAAGGATAGTTCCACGGCATAATTGCGAGCACAACCCCCAAAGGCTCAAAACTTACGTAACTTTTGTGGGCATCAGTTTTTATTGCTTCATCTTGAAGTTGCTTTTCAGCGTTCTCTGCATAATATTCACACACCCAAGCACACTTTTCAATCTCCGCAATGGCTTGTGAAATAGGTTTCCCCATTTCCATAGTCATAGTTTCGGCATACTCTTTTTTGTTTTTTTTCAATTCTGAAGCTGCAGCCAACATTAGCTTCTTTCTTTCTGAAAATGAAGTTTCACGCCAACTATAAAAACGCCTGTTGGCATTATCAATTATTTCGGAAATCTCTTTGTTAGTGTGGTTTTTATATGATTTCAATTCCTTTCCGTTATAAGGATTAATGGAAGTGGTTGTACTCATGGTTTTTTCTTTTAAAAGTATTGAAAACATTAGGAACCTTACATTCGATTAAGATGATTTTAACGCCCCGATTGTTAAAAATAAACCTGTGAAACCCGCGTTACCTTTTCAGGATTGTGATACATTTGCGTAAATTTTTAATTTAAAAACCAACCAATACATTTACAAACTTTTTTCCCGAATAATTATAAAGGGATTTTTAATACATCTATTACAAATGAAAAACACAGCACTTTCACACATACACGAACAATTGGGCGCCAAAATGGTACCGTTTGCGGGTTATAATATGCCCGTATCATACGAAGGCGTAAATGCAGAACACGAAACCGTGCGCAATGCAGTTGGAGTTTTTGACGTTTCGCATATGGGTGAATTTTTAATTACAGGGCCAAATGCGCTGGAATTAATTCAAAAAGTATGCAGCAATGATGTTTCAAAACTTGTGGATGGACAAGCACAGTACAACTGTCTTCCAAATGAAACAGACGGAATTGTTGACGATTTGATCGTTTACAAATTTGAGGAAGGAAAATATTTATTGGTGGTAAATGCTTCAAATATTGATAAAGATTGGGAATGGATATCAAAAAACAACACGATGGGCGCAGAAATGCGCAATCTCTCTGATGATTATTCGCTACTTGCCATTCAAGGTCCAAAAGCTGTTGAGGCTATGCAATCATTGACATCTGAAGATTTAAGTGCTATAAAATTTTATCATTTTAAAGTAGCCGATTTTGCTGGAATAGAATACGTAATAATCAGCGCAACTGGATATACCGGAAGCGGTGGATTTGAAATTTATTGTAAAAACAGCGAAGTAGAACAAGTTTGGAATAAAATAATGGAAGCCGGAAAAGATTTCGGAATTAAACCGATTGGATTGGCCGCCCGTGATACCTTGCGTTTGGAGATGGGGTATTGTCTTTACGGAAATGATATAAACGATACAACATCGCCATTGGAAGCAGGTTTAGGATGGATTACAAAATTCACAAAAGACTTTATCAATTCAGAAAACCTAAAAAAGCAGAAAGAAGAAGGTGTAAAAAGAAAGCTTATAGGTTTTGAACTGAACGAACGTGGTATTCCGCGCCATGATTACGAAATTGTTGATAAAGAAGGAAAAAATATAGGGATTGTAACCAGTGGTACTATGGCACCTTCATTAAGCAAAGGCATAGGCATGGGTTATGTAACTACAGAAAACAGTGCGCCCGGCACCGAAATTTTTATTCAAATTAGAAATAAGCCAGTTGCAGCGACAATTGTGAAAACACCATTTTATAAAGGTTAATGTTGGATTATCAAGCAATTTTAGAAGAAATAAACACGTCACTCAAAAAGATTGAAAATACGGGTGAAGTTGCAAGTTATATTCCAGAATTGGCAAATGTTCCAAAGAATAAGCTGGGAATTCACCTTCAATTAATTACGGGTGAAAACTATTCAATTGGCGATGCTTCTGAAAAATTTTCTATTCAAAGTATTTCAAAAGTGCTTTCACTTGCCAAAGCTTTTCAATTGGTGGGAAATGATTTGTTGGAACGCGTTGACGTGGAACCATCCGGAAACCCCTTCAATCATCTTTCGCTTTTGGAACTGGAGGATGGCATCCCCAGAAATCCGCTGATAAATTCGGGAGCTATCGTAATTGCTGATGTTCTGCTTTCGCACTTGAAAAATCCAAAAGAAGATTTTTTGAATTTTGTTCGGGAATTGACCCACGACGAAACCATCACGTACAACGAAAAAGTTGCCGAATCTGAGCGCAGAACCGGCTTTAATAATTATGCGGCAGCCAATCTTTTGAAATCTTATAGCAATCTAAACAACAAAGTTGAGGATGTTTTGGATTTTTATTTCCATCAATGTTCCATAATGATGGATTGCAGACAACTTACCAATGCTTTTTTTGTTTTTGCCAATAAAGGAAAGTGTTTAAAAAATGTTCAGCATTTAACTTCCAGCCAGGTAAAACGTATCAATGCAATTATGCTGACCTGCGGATTTTATGATGAAGCAGGAGAATTTGCCTTTGAGGTGGGCTTGCCCGGCAAAAGTGGCGTGGGCGGCGGAATAGTTGCACTTTTACCGCACTGTTTTACTATTGCAACCTGGGCTCCAGCATTGAACCCGAAAGGTAACTCATATTTGGGAATGCAGGCATTGGAGCAATTTACAACTAAAACGAAACTGTCTATTTTTTAAAGCGAAGAAAGAATTTTAATGAAGAAGAAAGAAGAAAGACACCGAATTTTGATTTTGGGAGGCAGTGGCTTTATTGGCAATGCACTTTACAAAGAACTACTCTCCTATTTTGAAGTCCATTGTACCTATTGCCAACAACACGGCGCTTTTTCGGAAAATAAAGTCTTTTATAACTTTTGTGTAGAAGAAGATTCAATTTTTTTGTTGCTTAATAAAATTAAACCTACAATTATCATTTCATGCATTAATGGTGAAAGTAAAAGTCAGTTTAGTGCCCACAAAGAAATAGTCAACTATGCGTTGTTAAATACAGACTGTTCAATATTATATATTTCTTCCGCTGAAGTTTTTGACGGCAAATTTGCCCATCCTTCATATGAAAATGACATACCGATTTCACAAACTGAAGCCGGAAAGTTAAAAATTTCCATTGAAAAATTGCTTTTGGAAACCATTCCATTACAAACAACCATTGTACGATTGCCAATGGTACTGGGCATCAATTCGCCAGAGGTTCTTCACCTTCGTCAATGCATTCGACACAAAGCTTCTTTTGATGTTTATCCCAATTTGGTAATTACCGCAACCACAGTCAATAAGGTTTGCCAACAAATACACTACATAGTAAATCAATCACTCCGTGGAATTTTTCATTTAGCGAGCAATGATATGGTTCATCACGAAGATCTTTTTAAGGAAATTACTTTAAAAATAGGTGCCAAAATGCCTATCTTTAAAAGTATTTTCAGCAGTAATGAAGACCACTATAATGCACTTCTCCCAAAGTATAACAAATTACCAAAAACACATCAAATTACTGTATCACAGGTAATTGAGGAGTGTAGTCTAAACGAAGAGATTATATCTATTAAATAAAAATAAAACTATGAAAGCGTTATCTGAAAAAGAAATTAAAGAAAAATTGAAAGCATTTGAAGGCTGGGATCATCATGAAGGTGCACTACATACTATTTTTGAGTTTGAGGATTTTAAGGAAGCATTTTCGGCTATGACACGCATTGCCTTTGAAGCTGAAAAATTACAGCACCATCCCGAATGGAGCAATGTTTATAATTCTTTGGAAATTTATCTTTCCACCCACGATGCCGATGGAGTTACAGAAAAGGATTTTGAACTTGCAAAGATTATTGACGAACTTATTGGGTAGGTAGAAATAAAATTTGTAATGCCGTTCAAATTTTTAAATTTGCAATCAAAATAGTTTAAAATTATGGGAAGAGCTTTTGAATTTAGAAAAGCAAGAAAAATGAAGCGTTGGTCTGCAATGTCCAAAGCTTTTACGCGTATTGGAAAAGACATTGTAATGGCAGTGAAGGAAGGGGGTCCCGATCCCGATGCCAACTCAAGGTTACGAGCGGTTATCCAAAACGCAAAGGCAGTGAATATGCCCAAAGAAAACGTGGAACGTGCCATAAAGCGTGCAAGCGATAAAAGTCTGGGCGATTATAAAGAAGTACTTTTTGAAGGCTACGCACCGCATGGTATTGCAATTTTAATAGAAACTGCAACAGATAACAATACCCGAACTGTTGCGAATATCCGCAGTTATTTTAATAAATGTGATGGCAGCTTGGGAACTTCAGGTTCTGTATCTTTTATGTTTGACCATACCTGCAACTTTCGAATAAATCCAGAAGGTTTGGATATTGAAGAGTTAGAACTTGAACTAATAGATCACGGTGTTGAGGAAATTTTTGAGGACGAAGATGGAATTATGATTTATGCACCATTTGAAAGCTTTGGCGCTATTCAATCCTATCTTGAAGAAAATAATATTGAAATACTCTCCTCTGGTTTTGAGCGTATTCCGCAGGTTACCAAAAAATTATCCGAAGAACATGCTGCAGATGTTGAAAAACTTCTCGAAAAAATAGAAGAAGACGATGATGTACAAAATGTGTATCACACCATGGAGGAATCTTCTGAAGAATAATAATTTCTAATGAAAAGAAAAAGCCACCCAAAAGGTGGCTTTTTATATATATAAAGGTAAGTATTATCTATCTATAAAATACAATGAAGATGCTCCTGGAAAAGGAGAACTAAAATTTGGAACCAAGTTACCCCCCGCTCCAATTTCATTGAAAAACAATACTTTTCCGCCATCATTTGCCCTTTCGGCGATAAAAATTGTTTGGGTCGGACTATCATATTCAACAGCTACCGGGTTTCCTAAACCTGTAAGCGCGCCCGAAACCCTAACTTGATTTCCACTAACGCTTAGTGTACCGCCATCTGGTGTTGCGTCAAATTTTGAAACAAATCCACTAATAAAGTGGAAGCCTCCATCGCTCTCATTAGCTGCATCACCAATATCTGTTAGTATTACAAAACCTCCATCTTCGGTAATTCCGTGAGTACGTGTAATGCCTTCAATAGTAATCTGCTTATCAGGAGTAGCTGTAACATCAGTAGTATAGTTTGAAGTGAAATTTTTCAAAACAGCAACATCTGCTGTTTTATCAACAACTGTATAAAGATCATTTCCTATTAATTGAATTCCCCAAACCGCATAGTTTACGGTTACGATATTTCGCAAAGTGAATGCCATGGTGTCTTTTGTAAAAATAAAAAACCTCCCTTCATCAGTATTAGGATCGCCATCTGTATCGGCATTGTCAGATACTATATAGAAATTATCTTTAACAGCAATATCTCTTGGGCTATCAAGAACCACATCGCTCGATGCCAATAGATTTAAGGTTTCGTTGGCAGGTGTTTGATCAATATTCTGAAATGTATTAATTACTTTTTGTTCCCTGGACAGTACCGTTAATTCATTTGCGGCCTCATCGTAAAAAATTCCTTCATTATCATTAGAACTGATATTAAATGGACGAAGGACTATACCATTTGGCGTAAAGTCATAAGAATAGATAGTGTTACTCGTGTTACTCGTAGCATATAAATTTGCCAAAATTGTAATTGGAGGAGTATCGCCTCCGCCACCGTTTTCATCATCATTACTGCACGAAACAGCTGATATTGCCAATGCTAAAATTGGTATTAGATATTTTATTTTTTTCATTTGTATCATATTAAAGTTTAAAAATTTAAAAGTTCGGTTTGTAAATTCATTTACACTAAAATTAAAGTGAGTTTTAAATTCTAATGATTCACATAAATAATATTAAGAATTTATAATGAAAAATTTTTTAGAATGCTTAACTAATATTTAACAACAATTTATTGATTATCAAAAAGTTATGTATTTCAAAAAATACATTGTTTTAACATTTCTGTTCTAAGAGTAGGCCTTGTTTTTCCCCACAATACCCTTATAAAAAGAGCGCAGTTTTATAGTATCTTCGTCTATATTGCCAGTGGGATAAAATGGTTCGTTTATAATAACTTTCTTTGTTATATAATCAAAGGCTACAGGAATAATTGGAACGTTTGAGGCTAAAGCAATATAATAATACCCTGTTCTCCAAACGGATACTTTTTTTCGGGTTCCTTCTGGAGATAAAGCCAAGCGAAATTCTTTCTTCTTTTTAAATATTTGAGCAATTGCCTCTACTTGGTTTTGCCCAGGGCTTCTATCTAATGGTGCTCCGCCCATCCACCGAAAATACCAACCAAAGGGCCATCGAAACAATTCCTTTTTAGCAATATAATTAATTTCAGTTTTCAGAATTTTTCTGGTAAATGCTCCAATATAGAAATCGTGCCAGCTAGTGTGAGGCACAACTATTACAACAGCCTTTTTAATAGAAGGATTGAAAGAACCTTCAATTTTCCAGCCCATTAATTTTTCAAAAATAAATTTTGTCAGCCCCATTGAAATGTTAGTATTGTTACATCTTTAGATACAATTCTCTAAGTTTTTCTGGGGTTATGATAGTTTCCCAATTATTTCCAAGAGCATTTTCCCATAGCGGAACCATTCCTAAAGCTACCGAAATCATGGTATCCATTTGTTCTTCGGAAAGAGCTTTGCAAATTGCTTGTGGAATTTCAACATCGTGTTTTTTTACCATTTGTTTGAATAAAGCCACATCTTTCGGGTAAAATTCCTCTAAATGCTGAAAAACAATACAATTACCTATACCGTGCTTTGTACCCAACACATAACCAAGGCCATAACTCATTGCATGGGCAACACCCACTTGTGAATATGCGATACTCATACCTCCGTGCCAAGACGCCATCATTAACTTGGCGCGTGATTCTTCTTCTGAAAGAGAATTACCTAAGAATATTTCCAAACATAGATCATATGCCTTTTCCCCGTAACTCTGGCTGAAGGCGTTTAAAAATGTACCATTTAAAGATTCCACACAGTGGATAAAGCAATCCATACCGGTATAAAACCATTGGTTTTTTGGAACGCCGATAGTTAAGTTCGGATCAAGAATTACTTGATCAAAAGGAGTAAAATCACTGTTTATGCCAAGTTTGCGCACAGGCCCAGTAAGGACCGTTGTACGGGAAACTTCAGCACCTGTTCCGGAAATGGTTGGTATTCCCACATGATATACTGCCTTTTGCTTTACCAAATCCCAACCTTGGTAGTCGGCAGCGCTTCCCTTGTTTATTAACATAATTGAGACTGCTTTTGCAAGGTCCATCACTGTACCGCCACCAATGCCAATTATTCCCGAAGGTGTAAATGTAAATTCTGTTTTTATATCTTTCACCAAATCATCCACCTGTGATGTTTTTGGTTCTTCTTCGGCAGAAACGAATATTAATTTATCATTAAAACGAAGGTTTATTCTATCTAAAAATTCAGAATTCTCTTTAAATACATCATCTACTAAAAATATAAACGGGGCTTTTTCCTTCTTTTGGGTAGAGAGGATATTTCCCAATTGATCAAAACAGCCTTCCCCAAAAACCACTTTGGGCACCATTGGAAAATTACGGAACTTATTGTTCACAGCATCCGGTTTACTTTCCTTCAAAAGTTTATTTGCCCTAATTAGGTCTTCGGGAGTGTCAATTTCAACGCCAGTTGTATTTGAAACTGCTATTTTTATATTCTTCCCGTATTCCAAATAACGTATGCATTCTATCTTCTCAACCGCTTCCAGAGAACGCATTGGCAAGCGATAAAAGTCCATAATGGCTTGTTTTCTAAATGCGTAAATTCCTTTATGCTTATAATATTGGATTGCCACATTTTTATCGCGAGGGTATGGAATGGGTGAACGTGAAAAATAAAGTGCAAAATTGTCCTTATCTACAATTACTTTTACGGTGTTTGGGTCATTGATTTCTTTCCAATCGTGTATTTCGGACATCAATGAAGCCAAATCAATTTTTTCTGCATCGGGTTCATTGAACACTGCCAACACTTTTTCCAAGCCCTCACGGCTAGTAAAAGGTTCGTCGCCTTGAACGTTTACCACAATATCCACATCCATATGTTCCACGGCCTCGGCAATACGGTCACTTCCGCAGTCGTGCTCCTTATGGCTCATGATTGCCTTGCCGCCGTTAGCTTCAATTTCTTTGAAAATCACATCACTATCTGTAACCACATATACTTCATCAAAGAGATTTGTTGCTTTTGCAGCTTCATACGTTCTAACTATTACGGGTTTACCCGCCAAATCTTGCATTAATTTTCCAGGAAACCGCGAAGCACCATATCGTGCTGGGATCATTGCTATTATTTTCAAGTCGAAGTTTTTAAAAATGATTTCAAAAATAAGAAGTTTAAGTTGGTGGCAATCTTTTTTTGCGAAGCTTTTTATAGAATCGGAATATCACAAAAAACAAAAATACCACAAGTACAAAAGCCAAAATAGGTATAAATATTGAAGCAAATGCCATAACTGCAGCAATTGCCGTTTCAACGGTTGCTAATATAGGGTTAGCCGTACCAGCTGTTGTCGCGGTTGAGGTTAACCGTGCTGCGGAAGCATTTCCTTTAATTGCTGCAGCCGTGCCACCACCGGCGATAATAGCCAAAGACCACGTAACTACTGGGCTCAGATCTGCAACCGTTGCAACCATAACGGCAGTTCCAGCCAAAGTTGCCAAGGGCAATGCTATCGTATCCAGTAGATTGTCGAGCCAAGGAATGTAATATCCAAATATTTCAACGACAGTTGCAACACCCATAGTTATCACAGCCGTCAAGCTTCCCATCCATTGCCAGCTTTCATTTAAAGGGATAACTTCATAATAACCGGCTAAGCTCAAAACCAGTAATGGCAAGAAAACACGGAAGCCTACGGCAGCGGCCAAACCGATGCCCAAAAAAATACTGATGAAGATTTCCAAGTTTTCCATGAATTACTAATCTACAAAAAATTCATCCTTAAAACCTATTAAATACAACTTTTCGCGGGCACGGGTTACTGCTGTATAAAGCCAACGCAAGTATTCTTTATCAATACCATTAGGAAGATATGGCTGCTCCACAAAAACAGTGTTCCATTGCCCTCCCTGAGATTTGTGACAAGTAATGGCATAACTGAACTTCACTTGTAGGGCATTAAAATATTTATTGTTCTTTACAGCTAAAAATTTCTTGTATTTAGATTTTTCAGTTGCGTAATCCTTCAAAACTTCTTGATAAAGTTTGTTGGATTCATCATAGGTGAGCGAAGGGCTTTCAGATGTTAATGTGTCTAAAAGAAGTACGGTTTCCAAAGGCTTCATATTTGGATAATCGACCATTCTGATTTTAACTTCCGCAAAGCGGAAACCGTATAATTCCTTGAAAGCGAAAATTTCCAAAACCTCAATTATATCTCCATTGGCAATAAATCCGGCTTCACTGGTATTATCAACCCAAAAATAATTGTTTTTCACAACCATTAAATAATCACCCGCCGATAGCTCTGATTCCTGAAAAAGGATGCGCTCGCGAATGCTTTGATTGTAAAGATTTGCCCGTTTGTTTGAACGTACTATAATAACAGTATCTTCATTTCCTAAGGAAGAATAGCTATCGCTAATGGCATCCATAATTTCTTGGCCATCTGTAGGACGAATAATGTCTGGAAAGTTTACTTCTGAAAATTTAAATGCTCCATATAATTCATCTTCAAGGCGTTCCCTAATTCTTGTAGCATTTTCAAGTATGCCACTATCTTTTTGCTGACGTACAACTTCATCCAATTCAAGTTTTATAACTTCACGGTTATATTGGTTTTCAAGTAAATGTGAATCGAGCGCAGGGCTTATATCTAAATACACCGGCGGTAATTGTGCAGAATCTCCAATCAAAAGTAGCCTGCAATTATTGCCGCTATAAACGTACTGCATCAAATCGTCTAACAGGGAACCGTTTTCAAATAATTTTGAATCTTGATTAATATCAGGAATCATTGAAGCTTCATCTACAATAAAAATAGTATCGCGATGTTTGTTTTGCTGTAAATTGAAGGAAACCGACCCCTTCTCACTTTTTGGAAAATATATTTTTTTGTGAATCGTAAAAGCCTGCTTGTTTGAATAATTGCTTATTACTTTTGCAGCCCTTCCCGTTGGTGCCAATAGCACAGAACGTTTTTTTACTTTGGACAGATTTTTAACCAACGAACCTACAATGGTCGTTTTTCCGGTTCCTGCATATCCTTTTAATAAAAACGTTTCATTTTTGTTCGTGCCAAGCACAAATTTCGCCAACAATTGTAGCGCAATATCCTGTTTAGGGGTGGTGGTATGTGGAAAATCATTTTTTAAAAAACTGTAAAATTCTGATACATTCATCATTCACTACTATCAATGAGGGTTTAAAGATAGGTATGATTTTTTCGGAATATACTTTTGTGAACAAAAAAAAATTGTAGATTTGCGATAGACCTTTTAGTAAAATCAACACTTAAATAATATCAATAATGAAATTAGTAATTCAGATTGTTCTTTGGATTGTCATCATCTTTTTGGGCTGGAAATTGTGGAACTCGGTTATGGGCCCGGTGGAATTCAATAAAATTAAAGAAGCTCGCTACGTAAAAGTAATTGAGAATTTAAAAGACATTCAGGCTGCCGAACTTGCACACAAGGAGATAACAGGAAGTTTTACAGGTGATTGGGACAGTTTGATAAACTTTATAGATACCGCAAAGTTTGCCATCACACAAAGACGTGACACCAGTTATGCCGATGTTGCTAAAAACAAAGCCTTCGGAATTAGTGAAGGTTACTTTATTGAAGAATCCCTAATAGATACTTTAGGCTTTACTCCCGTTAAAGATTCCCTTTACGGAAATACAAATAGATATAAAACTATGATGAATGTTCCAGTGGAAGGAGTAGATGCTAAGTTTGACCTAAAAGCTGGAAAAATTGAGAAAAACGAAGCTACTTACTCAGTTTTTGAAGCTAAAGTTTCAAAAAAGATAGTGCTGGGTGATTTGGATAAAGACCTATTAACACAAGAATTACAGGTACAATCTGTAGATGGTGTTAATGGCCCAGATATTAAAGTAGGTTCTCTTGAAGACGTTAATACTTCTGGAAACTGGCCAAAAATTTACGATGCACCAAAAGACAAATAATATAATCAATACAATAAATAATAGACTGTCCGTTCAAATATCTTTGAACGGGCTTTCTTTTTTAGTGACAAACCCAGCGAGTGAAGATCCAATTTTTTTTAAAGAAAAAGTATTGGATCACAGTACCACGCCCGAGGAACTGTTAATGGATATTGAATCCATTATGTTCAAGAATGATATATTGAATACTGATTTTGCTGAAGTTTCTGTTGTTTACTCTACCCCCATTTATAGTTTGGTTCCCGCACCCTTGTTTGATGAAACTAAGGCCAGCGAATACTTAAAATTCAATTCAAAAATATTGGCAAATGATTATATGGCGCATGATTTAATTGAAAACCACAACATCATCGTGGTCTATGTGCCATTTATGAACATCAACAATTTTTTCTTTGAAAAATATGGCTCCTTTGATTATTACCATTCTATTTCCATAATGCTGAAAACAATTCTCGAAAATGAAAAGTACTCACTTCCTAAAATGTATTTGCATTTTCAGAAAAACAGCTTTGACTGCATAGTTTTGAAAAATGGCGAGCTTCAACTTTGCAATAGCTATTCCTATAAAACCCCTGAAGACTTTATCTATTATACACTTTTCTGTATGGAGCAATTAAACCTAAACCCAGAAACTCTTCCGGTAATGTTTTGTGGCGAAATTGAAAAAGATGATAAAAATTTCAAAATTGCCTATGCCTATATACGAAATTTGGAGTTTATGGATTCAAATTTTTCTAAGGCAAAACACTTGGATAATGATAAACCACACAATCATTTTATACTAAAACACATGCTCTAATGCGAATAATTTCGGGAACATACAAAGGAAGAAGACTAACCGCACCAAAAAACCTGCCCGTTCGTCCCACGACCGATTTTGCGAAAGAAGCTCTGTTCAACATTTTAAGAGTTCGGTATTATTTTGATGAAATTACAGTTTTAGACTTGTTTGCAGGCACCGGAAACATCAGTTTTGAATTTGCTTCGCGTGGTGTTCAAAACATTACAGCAGTTGATCGCCATATGGGCTGTGTACAATATATAAATAAAGTTTCGGAAGAATTTGAATTTCCCATTATTACCATAAAATCTGATGTGCGTAAGTATTTGGAGAAAGCTTCGGGAAAATATGATGTTATTTTTGCAGACCCTCCATACGACTTTACCACTGAGGTTTTGAATGATTTGATAGAAGTAATTATGGCTAATTCTTTGTTGAATTCGGATGGATTGCTTATTATTGAACATGCAAAACAAAATGATCTTTCCTCACTTCCCCATTTTGTAGAAGCTCGCAAATACGGAAGTTCCGTATTCAGTTTTTTTAATTAAAACAAACATTTTGTCCTTTAAAAATAAAACTATTGATTTAGGCTTCGTTGTTATGGACCTAACCGAACACTGTGTAATTTCTACTGTTAAGGAAGGGGTATTGATTGATTTAGAACATATTGCAGCATTCCATGAGATTTTTGCAGAGTATTATTTCGATAGACATTTTGGTTTTATTGACAACCGTATAAATCAATACGCTATAAATCTAAATCCCGAAGTCTACAATACACGTTATCCCAAAATGGTTGGAATAGCCATTGTATGCTATACCGAAAATTGTATTAAGAATGCAAATTTTGAAAAAACTTTCTATAATTGGCCTTTTGGCGTTTTTAAAGATTTGGAAGAAGCAAAACAATGGATTGATAAATTGAAAGCAGAAAAATAAAAAAAGCAGGCCTATAAGCCGGGTTCTGTATCAGCATAAAGCTAATCCTCATCATTTATCTAGACGCTTCGTTACCGAAACGTTCTATCTGCCTACCCTCCTGCATCGGGCGGGTACCCTCAAGCACAGGTTTACGTGGCATTTCACCGCATAGAGTTTACCTGATTTCACTACAGCATTACCTGTACATCCTTTCTGCTGCACTTGTCCTGAAATCCTCGCATAAGCGTGGATCCCGACGGCCGTTAGCCGCTATGCTTCCCTTTGGTGTCCGGACTTTCCTCTCCCGAATTTAACTTCGGCAGCGATAAGGCGGCCTGCTCTGCAAAAGTACTCCAATGTTAATAAATATAGGAAAATACAAACAGCTATTTTTTTAAAACCCATTGTACATCTTTATATTTGTTTCCGCACTATGGAACACTTTATTGTATCAGCCCGTAAATACCGCCCCGCCGTTTTTAAAGACGTTGTAGGGCAACAGGCCATTACAAATACGCTGGAAAATGCTATAGTAAACAACCACCTTGCGCAGGCGTTGCTTTTTACGGGTCCGCGTGGTGTGGGAAAAACCACCTGTGCACGAATTCTCGCCAAGAAAATAAATCAGGACGGCACTGAAAAGGAAGGTGAAGACTTTGCTTTCAATATTTTTGAACTGGATGCCGCTTCAAACAATTCTGTAGATGACATTCGGAACTTGATAGACCAAGTTAGAATCCCGCCACAGGTCGGAAAATACAAAGTGTATATTATTGATGAGGTGCATATGCTCTCTTCGGCAGCTTTCAACGCTTTTTTGAAAACTTTGGAAGAACCGCCAAAACATGCCATTTTCATATTGGCAACTACCGAAAAACACAAAATTATACCTACCATACTCTCGCGCTGCCAGATTTTTGATTTCAGAAGAATTGGCGTTCGTGATATTAAAGAACATTTAGCTGAAGTAGCCAAGGCAGAAAACATAGATGCTGAAGATGACGCGTTGCATATTATTGCCCAAAAAGCAGATGGAGCATTACGCGATGCACTTTCAATTTTTGACAGGGTTGTAAGTTTCGCCGGAAAAAACCTAACACGCGAAGCCGTTACCGAAAACCTTAACGTACTTGATTATACGTGGTATTTTCAGATAACAGATTTGCTTTTGGAAAACAACATTCCACAGGTTTTGGTCACTTATAACGATATTCTCTCAAAAGGATTTGACGGACACCATTTCGTTATGGGCCTAGCCTCCCATTTCCGAGACTTGTTGGTTTGCAAAAATCAGCAGACCATAGATTTATTGGAAGTTGGCGAACAGGTAAAAACCATGTATTTTGAACAATCCCAGAAAACCGATACACGGTTTTTGATTGATGGAATTGACATTGCCAATACTTGCGATTTAAAGTATAAAACCAGCCAAAACCAACGGCTTCTTGTTGAGCTTTGCCTAATGCAGCTTGCTTCCCTGACTTTTCAGGGCGAAAAAAAAAACTCCTCTAGCGGCCAACGCTTCGTAATACCTCCCTCTTATTTTAAAAGTGAAAAATTTACATCAGAAAAGATAACTTCTGCTGGAAGTATTCAGCCCAAACCCATTAAAAAGGTTGAAACAGATTCTGAAGTGCCAGAAGAAATCGAAAAAAATACTATAAATGAGCCTTCGGAAGAAATTTCTTCAAAAAAACAGGTTTCCGAAGAGAACGTTTCCGAAGAAAAACCAACCAATGGTCAGCCTGAAAAGGTTATCGAACGACCCCAAATCCTAGCTGAAAGAAACGCCAAAAAGGTTTCTGCGCTTTCGTTGAAAAGCATTCAGAAAAAACAGGAAATAAAACAGGAGCTGGTTGCAAACCAACCCGATGCAGAAAATCTTCCCTCAAATGATTTTTCCGAAGAAGAAATGCAAGCAGCCTGGACGGAATATACTGCAAACGTTGAAAGTGACGGCAAATATAATCTGCTTTCACATTTAACGATGGGTGTTCCCAAACTGGATGGTGCTATCATTCACCTTGAATTTCCGAACCAAACAATAAAGACCGAGGTTGAACGCGCCAAATATGAGCTTCTCGGTTTTCTGCGCGAAAAACTTCAGAATTACGATATAGATTTAGACATAACCGTAAACGAAACCGCGGAAAAACGTTATGCATATACCACTCGCGAAAAATTTGAAAAAATGAAGGAGAAAAACCCACTGATAGAAAAACTACGGAGGGAGTTTGATTTGGATATTTGATTGCTATAAGCCAGAAGCTTTAAGCTATAGGCTTTTAACTTTAAACAGTTTTTAAAATGTTAGGTTTAAAACTTCCCACAGACCCACGCTGGGTAAATATCGTTGAAAAAAATATAGAAGACATTCTTACAGACCATGCATGGTGCGAACAAAAGGCAGCCTCCACTGCGGTTTCTCTCATCGTAAGTTTTCCCGAATATACTGAGCTTATTCAAGAAATGATTGCTTTGGTAAAGGAGGAAATAAGCCACTTTAAAATGGTGCACGATAAAATTTTGGAACGTGGCTGGGTTTTGGGCCGCGACCGAAAAGACGAATATGTGTTACAGATTGTTCAATTCTTCCCAAAAGGCGGAAGCCGCACCACACAACTTGTCCACAGATTGCTGTATGCTGCCTTAATTGAGGCTCGCAGCTGCGAGCGCTTCCGATTACTCAGCGAAGAACTGGAAGATAAAGAACTTGCAGAGTTTTACAGAAAATTGATGGTTAGCGAAGCAAACCACTATACAATGTTTCTAGGTTTTGCTCGTCAATATGGTGATAGTTATGAGGTAGACCAAAAATGGAACGATCTGCTTTCCTTTGAAGCTGAAGTAATGAAAGATTTGGGAAAACACCAATCCATTCACGGGTAAAAGTGTAACAACCTTTAGAAAAAACTAATAGGTGTTTAGCTTAATAAATTTTTTTTATGCGATTTCTATTAATTCTTTTGTTTTTTCTGCTAGTTACAAGTTGTAAAAATGATGCTTCCACCCCTCCAAACCAAGCCGAAACCCATTTCACTTCAACAAAATGGAAAACCAAAAAGGGCTATGATTATCCCTATCGAGAAAAATTGCTGGACAGTGTAGTGTACAATGACACCATTCGCAATCTAGATAAAGAAAAAATACTAACTCTCTTGGGTATGCCAGATAAAGCCAATGACAACTTTTTATATTACAATATTTCAGAAAAACGATTAGGCTTATGGACCCTGCACGCCACTACTATGGTTATAAAATTTGTGGACGACAAAACCATTGAGTGGATTAAGATTCAAGAGTAATTTATAAAACTCTTATTTTTGGGACTTAATACCATCCAAAACTTAATAGACGCTGAACTTAAAGAAAAACAAAAAAACATGAGTACCTTTTCTATTATTGTCATCATAGTTATTATACTTCATTTAGTCGTTGGTTTCGGCTGGTTGATATATAAATTGTCCCCAAGAAAAGAAAATATGGACCAAAAATCGAAAGAGAAGGATAAATTCCTCTAAGTAGACTGGAATTAAGCAGTTCTAAAATATTAAAGAATAGATGCAACAATTACTCTTTATTTTTATGCTCTCACCATCTTAAGAATTCACCTCCAACCCTGCGGCAATCTTTTCATTGTAAAGGCTTTTTACTATCCCGTCACTAAGACCAATTTTGGGAACGTATACATTTTTTGCCTTGCTCCATTTCATCGCGGATAAGTATATACGTGTAGCTGGGATTACTACATCGGCACGGTCTGGGTTCATATCCAGCTCGGTAATGCGCTCTTCATAGCTAAGCGATTTCATCAACTCGTAATAAGAAGAAAGATACAGATAGCTTAAAGGTTTACCGAGTTTCTTGCCACTCTTTTTAAAGATAGAGTTAATGTTTCCGCCACTTCCAATCATAGAAACGTGTTTATAGTCTTTGAGTTCGTTTTTTATCCAAACCTCCATCTCTCCCCAAATACTTTCATCNACTCTGTTTTCNAAAAGACGGACTGTTCCCAGCTTAAAACTTCGCGAAGCCACATTTTTNCCATTGGCAAAAACTGTAAGTTCNGTGCTACCGCCGCCTACNTCCACATAAAGGAANACCTTNTCATCCTGTATCAAATTTTTTAAATCTGTGGAAGCNATAATGGCTGCCTCGTCATTGCCATCGATAATATTTATGGAGAGTCCGCTCTTTTTTTCAATTGCTTCAGCTACCTCACGCCCGTTGCTCGCCTCACGCATGGCCGAAGTGGCACACGCTCTAAAACGGGTAATGTTGTGGGTTTTCATCAGTAATTTAAAAGCCGTCATTGCATCTATCATGCGGTTGGCACTGTTTTCAGAAATCTTACCATCCAAAAAAACTTCTGCACCCAAGCGTATGGGCACTCGTACCAGTGATGTTTTTTTAAAAAGAGTATCTCTTCCCTCCTGTTCTATCACTGACATTACCAGCAAGCGTATGGCATTACTGCCAATATCTACCGCACCGTATTTCTCAATATTCAACAAATCAGTTTACTTCAAGTTTTTTTAAATAATAATCATACATTTTGAATTGGGAACGTACCGGCCGTTTGTTGTTCTTTAAATAAGCATTATCGTTTTTAATGCTTATTACACGAGCCTTCACATTATCGCTCCATCCTATTTCAAAGTTCTCAAGAATTTCACGCTTAATGCTCTCATCATAAATAGGACAAGAAATTTCTACCCTATTGTCCAAATTTCTTCCCATAAAATCTGCAGAGGAAATATATACTTTGGAATTGCCTGCATTTTCAAATATAAATAAACGTGGGTGTTCCAAATACTTTCCTACAATACTTATGGCTTCAATATTTTCGCTCATTCCCTTTACTCCTGGAATCAAGCAACAAATACCGCGCACTATCATTTTTATTTTCACGCCTGCCCTGCTCGCTTCATATAGTTTATCAATCATCTTATAATCTGAAAGACTATTCAGCTTCAATTTTATGCCACTGGGCAGTCCTGCTTTTTTATTCTTAATTTCTGTATCTATCAAATGATAGATTGCCTTGCGGGTATAATGGGGTGATACTATAAGATGACGGTATTTTCGCACTTGATAGTTTACCTCAAAAAACTCAAAAACCTTGTTTATTTCCTTACAAATACGTTGGTCTGCGGTAAAAAGGGTGTAATCTGTATAGAGGCGTGCGGTAGATTCGTTAAAGTTACCTGTACTTAAAATTCCATATCGTACGTTTTTATTGTTTTCCTCTCTTTCCACGAGGCACGCCTTGCAGTGTACTTTCAAACCTTTTACGCCAAATATCAAACGAATGTCCTCACTCTGAAGCAATTCGGCATATTCTATATTTGCTTCCTCGTCAAAGCGCGCCTGAAGCTCTATCTGTACCGTAACATCCTTTCCGTTCTTTTTTGCGTTAATAAGTGAACTGGCAATGTGTGATACCTCTGCCAACCGATAAATAGTGATTTTGATTGATTTTACTTTTGGGTCCAGGGCCGCTTCTCGTAAAAACTTCACCACATACATAAAGGTTTGATAGGGAGCGTGCAACAAATAATCCTTTTCAGCTATTCTGTCAAAAAGACTTCCCTGTAGGCTCAATCCGGGAATGGGCAATGGTTCCTGGGGCTCGTACTGCAAATCGGGTCTGCCCAATCTAGGAAAATTCATATAATCACGACGGTTGTGATAACGCCCACCGGGAATAATACTATCGGTTTTGTCAATTCCCATCTTGTTTAATAAAAACTGAAGTGTTTTCTTATCAATACTCTTGTCATATACAAAACGTACGGGATCGCCAACACTTCTATTTTTAACGCTTTTTGAAATCTTTTCAATAAAACTTCGGCTTAAATCACTGTCAATGTCCAGTTCGGCATCACGTGTAATCTTAATCATATGAGCCGAAATGGTTTCATATTTAAAAATGCTGAAAATGTTGTGAAGACAATGGCGAATAAGGTCATCAAGAATAATAACATATTGCTTTTCTCCCTGCGGCGGAAGCACCACGAAGCGGTCTATGGTTCGGGGAATTTCAATAAGCGCATAATTATGCTTTGCCTCAAAAGTATCGTCTTCCTTGCTCATCATCATCGTGACAGCAAGATAGGCCGCACTGTCCCGCAAACTTGGGAATTCATCCAGTTCCCCTATCATAATAGTCATCATTGCGGGGCTTACATGGCGAACAAAATATTCCGAAATAAACTTACTTTGGTCTGGGGTAATTTCGGTTTCGTCTATAATGAAGATGTTCTCTTTCCGAAGTTCCTTTTGAATATTGCTGAGTATATTCAAACTGTGCGCCTGTTGGTCTATTACCATAAGGGTTATTTCCTCCAAAAGATCTTTTGCCGAAATACCTCCCAAAAAGCTACGCCCTGTTTTCCCGGCTTCTACAATTCTTCTGATAGTGGCATAGCGCACTTTAAAAAATTCATCAAGGTTGTTTGAAAATATACCCAAAAACCGAAGTCTTTCCAGTAAAGGCAATTTTTTATCGTTCGCTTCCTGCAAAACACGGGCATTAAACTGTAGCCAGCTTAATTCCCGATTATTGTATTGATTGCGAACTTGTATATGTGTTTCAATTTTTTCGGTCATTATTTGAGGTCCCGTGGGAAAATGGTTTTAACGGTTTCACCCGTGGTTATATCGCTCCACTTTTCTTCATCAAAACGCAACATCACAAAACCACAAGTGGGAACATTGTCAATATACCTGTTTCCAAGCATATTTGCAACGGAAGTAAAAGCGTGGTTGTGGCCCAGGATCATTACTTTATCGAGACTATCGGGCAATGATTTTATAATTCGCATCACGTTTTGACCGCTAAAGTCATAAAGCTCATGATTGGTTTCAAAGTTTGAGTCATCTATTTTTAAAGCATCTTTAAAAAAGTATGCTGTGGAAAGTGCGCGAGTAGCATCACTGCTGATTATTCGCTGGGGTGGATCAATATCCTTCCCCACTTTTTTTGACACTAGTTTTCCATCACGTTCCCCTCTTCCTTTTAAAGGGCGTTTATGATCATCCACATCGTGTTTCCAGGATGACTTGGCGTGTCTTACTAAGTATAGTGTTTTCATAAAAATTGTTTCAGGTTTTTAGAATTTTTAAAACTAGGGCGCCAAACGTTCAATAATCCAGTCGTCGTCCTTCAAAGTATAACGAATTCTATCGTGAAGTCTATTTGGTCTGCCTTGCCAAAATTCAATGGAAACGGGTTTTACAAGAAAACCACCCCAATCGTCGGGTTTTGGCACTTCTTTATTTGCGTATTTTTTTTCGAGCTCTGCTAAGTTTTTTTCCAAAACCTCTCGTGAAGCTACAACTTCACTCTGATGCGAAACCGCAGCACCAAGCTGACTTCCCTTTGGCCGTGAATGAAAATAGTTGGTTGAATCTGCTTCAGAAGTTTTTTCGGCAATTCCTTTTATGATTACTTGTCGTTCCATATTGGGCCAAAAGAAGGAAAGGGAAACATTATTGTTACTGGCTATAGATTTGCCCTTTTCACTATTGTAATTGGTGTAAAAATAAAAGCCGTATTCATCGTATTTTTTTAATAGAACCACCCTTCCCTTTGGAAATCCATCCGTCCCAATAGTATTGAGTGTCATTGCATTTACTTCATCGACGCCCCCACTGTCCTTCACCTCAAAAAACCAGGAACGGAACTGCTGCATAGGGTTTTCATCAACCGATGTTTCGGAAAGCGCTCCTTTTTCGTAGGATTTTCGGTAATCGTGAAGCTTTTCGGCCATAGTTCAAGTTTTAACGCAAGTTAAGCCTTTTAAGAAAGCTATAAAACAGTAGCTTATTAAATCTGTATTAAAATTACCGATGAAAAAGATATCAAAATTGAAAGACTATTGCACAACTATTTTTTCGGTTGTATTACCATTGACGGTTGAAATTCTTAAAAAATAAAGTCCACTTAAAAATCCTTCAACCGGAATTCTGGATAGCCCAACATTTAGAGTACCCGAACTCACTATTTTACCCTGCACGGAAATCAACGAGTAGTCACCTTCCACTTTCGATGAAATATTAAAATATGTATTTGCCGGATTGGGATAAAACTTGAATGGCGCTGCAACAAATTCATGATTTCCCAAAGCATCACACTCCGCCTCATTATTTACAAATGTTGTAAATGGGTCTTTGTACCAATCGTCAAGATAGGTAGCGCTGGCATCGTCCACAAATATACATTGTAGACTATCGGTACCAAAAACATTGAAAGAGCCTATATTTTCATTATTGCCGTTGCGTAGATCTAGATGATTTAATGGGGGCATAAAGGGAGCCAATAAGAGTGTTAGTGCAGGATTTTGAGTTAAATCTAAACTCTCTATATTGTTGTAACCACATAGTAAATAAAAAAGAGCGGCGTTGTTCGTTGTGTCCAATAAACTTAAATCGTTTGCAGCACAAGAAAGTTTCTGTAAAAGTAGGTTTTGAGACAGGTCTAATGCTGAAATTTGATTTTCATTACAATTCAATTCAATCAATGCTGGTAAATTTGCTAAATCTAATACAGTTAAGTGATTTTCAAAACAATCAATATGTACAAGATTTTCGCTATTAAGTAGTAAACTGGTCAATTGATTGCTTTGACAATTTAAATATTCCAAATTTACATTCATTGAAAGGTCTAATTCTAACAATGGATTAAATGCAAATATTAGTGTTTTTAGCTGATCATTATGTGAAAAGTCTACACTGCTTATACCATTAAAACTCGCGTCAAGATACTCTAAGGAAATAAAATCCTCAACACCAGTTATATCCGTAATATTACCATTAAAAGGAAGAACTAATTCTGTAACATTTTCAATATTTGCGGTAAGTACCTGCCCATTACCCGATACGCCATCACCCATGCCGTTGGCTTCTAAAAAATCTTCAAAGTTGGGGTCGGGCACCGCTGTATATTGAGAATAACAAACCGCTATTGTCGGCAGCAGTAAAAAAAGAAACACTGTTTTTTTCATGACAAAAAGGTTTTCCTGATCAAAAATTCGAAATGATAAAACAACACTATAAATTTAACAAAATATTTGTAGGAAAAAGAATGAAATGGTTGAAAAATTATATTTACAGTACAAAAACTCTCCCGTCCTCAGCCAATTGCACGTTTTCAAAAATTTCCTGCGCCTCGCTGCGAAAAAGTTCCAAATTTCCATAGCGCCCGGAATAATGCCCCAAAATCAAGGTACCCACTTTTGCCTTTCGCGCAATAACACCAGCTTCTTTTGCGGTGCTGTGTTTGGTTTTTTCGCAAAGATGGTGGTGTTCCTCCAAAAAAGTGGATTCATGGTATAAAACGGTTGCCTCCTGAATCTGAGAAACTATCTGTGGATAATACGCCGTATCGCTACAATAGGCGTAACTTTTTGGCAGTGGCGGATCAAATGTGATTTCTTTGTTGGGGATTAGTTTACCGTCCCTGTTTTCCACATCAAAACCCTGTTTTATTTTGTTGAAATAGCTTAAATCTATATTGAATTTTCGCGCTTTTTCAACATCCAATTTGCGGTCATCCAGTTTTTCCCTAAAGAGAAATCCGTTGGTATAAACTCTGTGGTCTAGCGGAATTGTTTCCACAATAACTTTTTCATCCTCAAAAATAATTTGAGGTTCTGTTTCTTCCAATTCGTGAAAATACAAGGGATAATTAGTATAAGCTTTCCCCAGTTTTAAAAGAAGTAGAATGGCCTGCTTTATTCCTTTTGGCCCATAAATGTGAAGTTCAGCTTCCCTTCCCAATAGCAGAAAAGTAGAAATAAGCCCCACCAACCCAAAAAAATGGTCACCGTGCAAATGGGAAATAAAGATATGTCGAATTCGCGAAAACTTTACTCTATATTTTCGAAGTTGCATTTGCGTACCCTCGCCGCAATCAATCAAAAACAAATGCCCTTTCATTTCCAAAACCTGTGACGTTGGGTGGGCTGATGCTGTTGGTGTGGCTGAATGGCAGCCGAGGATTGTAATATTCATTATAAATTATAAGTTCTCAGTCGCAGTCGTAGTTTACAGTATTGTTCAATATTAAAAAAAAATAAACTGTGACTGATTACTGCGACTGCAAACTATTTTAAAACCCCAGATCCCTTTCAATCTCTTCCATTTCAACAATATCACCTGCTTCCTGGAGGGTTGGCACAACGATTATTTCATAAGGAACATCGTCAACATCAATAGCATCGTTCACAATAACAAATGATTGTTTGGTTTTACGGTGAAGATTGGAAGTTTTGAGAAATTGTAATAACTGTGGAAGTTCTAAAGTCTGATACTTTAAGAGGTTTATAACAACATTTTGACCTTTGTACTTTGAAGGCACTTGGCTCTCAATAAATGAAGCAAAGTCAATAATATCGTCCTTTTCATCTTCAAGGACCACGAAATTTGGATAATTCTCAATCTTCATGATGTTTTATTTTTGAAGCCAATAAATAGATTACTGCCATGCGTATGGCAACACCGTTCTGTACCTGTTCCAAAATGATGGATTGTTTGCTGTCAGCCACATCGCTGGTAATTTCAACACCTCTGTTTATTGGCCCAGGATGCATTATTACAATTTCTTTGTTTAGCGAATCTAGCAGTTTTTTATTTAAACCAAACTGTTGGGTATACTCTCGAGTGGTTGGAAAATAACTTATGTCCATCCGTTCATTTTGCACGCGAAGCATATTTGCTACATCACACCATTCCAATGCTTTACGAAGATTAGTCTCAACATCCACATCAAGTTGGTTTATATATTTAGGAATTAATGTTTTAGGGCCACAAACCTTAACCTTTGCTCCAAGCTTTTGAAGTGCAAAAATATTTGAAAGCGCAACTCTCGAATGAAGAATATCACCAACAATCACAACCTTTTTTCCTGCAACATCTCCCAGTTTTTCACGAATGGAATAGCTGTCCAACAATGCTTGGGTGGGGTGTTCGTGAGCTCCATCGCCGGCATTGATTATACTTGCATCCACATGTTTTGAAAGAAATACTCCGGCACCAGGATTTGGATGGCGCATCACCACCATATCAACCTTCATTGAAAGAATATTGTTTACGGTATCAATAAGCGTTTCGCCTTTTGTGACGGAAGAGCTTGAGGATGCAAAATTTATAACATCTGCAGAAAGTCTTTTTTCCGCAAGTTCAAAAGAAAGCTTGGTTCTGGTACTATTTTCGAAAAATAAATTGGCAATAGTAATGTCGCGGAGCGAAGGGACTTTTTTAATAGGCCGATTGATAACTTCCTTGAAATGATCTGCCGTTTCGAAGATGAGTTGGATATCGGCTTCGGTGATGTATTTTATTCCCAGTAAGTGGTTTACACTTAGTTCGCTCATTTTCTGTTATCAGTTATCGGTTGTCAGTTCTCAATTTCTATTTCAATTTTTTACTAAATAAACAGCGTCCTCCCCATCATTCTCTTTCCAGCACACTTTTACTT
Organism: Aequorivita sp.; assembly: GCA_002715485.1. Taxonomy (GTDB): domain Bacteria; phylum Bacteroidota; class Bacteroidia; order Flavobacteriales; family Flavobacteriaceae; genus Aequorivita. The sequence continues at coordinate 91,481 of PAZL01000003.1, forward strand.
TTTCCCCATTTATGGCATCTACCTGTCTGCCACGATAATCTGGCTGAATGGGCAAATGGCGACTGAAACGCCTATCAATTAAGGTTAAGAGTTCTATTTCCAAAGGCCTTCCAAAGGATTGCATGGCAGTTAATGCTGAGCGGATACTTCTTCCGGTAAAGAGCACATCGTCTATAAAAACCACATTTTTGTCCTCAACAATAAAATCTATTCTGGTTTTGTTGGCTTCTAACGGTTTTTCACTTCTTCGGAAATCGTCCCGATAAAAAGTAATGTCTAAATAGCCGAGTTTGATGTTCTTGATTTTATATTCCGTTTCGAGCAAGGTTTTTAACCTTTCAGCTAAAAAAACACCTCGTGGCTGTATACCGATAAGTACTGTTTTGGAAAAATTGTCGTGTTTTTCGATCAATTGGCAAGCCAAACGGTTAAGCGCAATGTTTATTTCGGTTGCGTTCAGTAACACTTTTTGGCTCATAGGAAGTTCTGAATTGTATTCAGAGAGCAAAAATACATTTTTTTTGGCTTTTAAAGACGATGTATTTAGAATTGATTGAATTCTATAAAACAAAAAAGCCCTTCGTTTCCGAAAGGCTTTTCATTATTTATAAAAGAAACGGTTATTTTTTACCGTCCATTTTATCTTTAAGCTCTTGCAATTTTGCATTAGCATCACCTAAAGTTGGTTTTGCCTCCTCAGCTTCCTGAGCTTGCTTTTTAGCAGCAGCTTTTACTATTTTTGCTTCTTCTTCTTTGTGAATACTCATATGTGAAGCAACCACTTTCTTAAATTCTTTGTTGAATTCAATAATTTGGAATTCTGCTTCATCACCTTTCTTCAACATAGAACCATCTTCTTTTTCAAGGTGACGGCTTGGTACGAATGCAACGATATCATCATTGAATTTTACTGTGGCGCCTTTGTCAACTACCTCATCAATAGTGGCGGTGTGCTTGGTTCCAACAGCAAACTCGTCTTCGTATTTATCCCAAGGATTTTCTTCAGTCTGTTTGTGACCTAAACTAAGTTTACGGCCTTCAACATCCAATTCCAATACAACCACTTCCAGTTCATCACCAATATTGGTAAATTCACTTGGGTGCTTAATTTTCTTGGTCCAAGAAAGATCGCTAATGTAGATAAGACCGTCAATACCTTCTTCAAGTTCAACAAAAACACCAAAATTGGTAAAATTGCGAACAATACCTTTGTGGCGTGAACCAACAGGATATTTCTCAGTAATATCAGTCCATGGGTCTGGAGTCATTTGCTTGATACCAAGGCTCATCTTACGCTCTTCCTTATCCATTGTAAGGATTACAGCTTCAACCTCATCACCAACATTTACGAAATCTTGTGCACTACGTAAGTGTGTGCTCCAAGACATTTCGCTAACGTGGATAAGACCTTCAACACCTTCGGCAACCTCGATAAATGCACCGTAGTCTGCAATAACAACCACTTTACCTTTTACTTTATCACCAACTTTCAACTCTTCTCCAAGAGCTTCCCATGGGTGGGGGCTCAACTGCTTAAGGCCTAATTGGATACGTGTTTTATCTTCATCGAAATCAAGAATTACTACGTTCAATTTCTGATCAAGCTCAACAATCTCGTTTGGATGGTTGATACGTGACCAAGAAAGGTCTGTAATGTGAACAAGTCCATCAACACCTCCAAGATCAACAAATACTCCGTATGAGGTGATGTTTTTAACAACACCTTCAAGTACCTGTCCTTTTTCAAGTTGGCCGATGATTTCTTTTTTCTGCTCTTCAATATCCGCTTCAATAAGCGCTTTGTGAGAAACAACAACGTTTTTGAATTCGTGGTTAATTTTAACTACTTTGAACTCCATTGTTTTACCAACGTAAACGTCGTAATCACGGATTGGTTTAACATCAATTTGCGAACCTGGCAAGAATGCTTCAATACCGAAAACATCTACGATCATACCACCTTTTGTGCGGCATTTCACATAACCGTTTACGATTGTACCTTCGTCGTGGGCAGCATTTACGCGATCCCAAGCCTTAATGGTTCTAGCTTTACGGTGGCTAAGAATAAGTTGACCGGTGCTGTCCTCACGAACGTCAATCAATACTTCTACTTTGTCACCAACTTTTAAATCTGGATTGTAACGGAATTCGTTCAATGAAACAACACCTTCACTCTTCGCGTTGATGTCGATGATAGCGTCACGGTCAGTGATGTAAACCACTTTTCCTTCAACAACCTCATCATCAAGGGTGTCAACAAAATTCTCTGCTACAAGTTTTTCGAATTCTTCAAGCTTACCATCGTCGATTGGGTCAATCCCTTCTTCGTAGTTATGCCAGTTGAATTCCTTTAGAAATTTTTCAGGATTGCTTTCCTTTAGGGAAACTTCCTTTTGGGGTTTTGTAGCATCCCCGTTTTGAGTTGCAGTATCTTCTACCTGCACTTCTTCTTTGTTTGCTTTATCAGCCATTTGTTTATAAAATTGATTTTTAGGATTTCCGCCTTCGGGGAAATGAAAAACCAATGCTTTGTATTCTGCGCTGTTACAAGATTTTACTGCGACTATCCCACAGAAGGGTTTGTTTTTGTTTTGTTTTATTTCCTCTTATTCTTGACTCGTCGCTAAGAGGGGCGCAAAAATAATGTTTTTCTTTTGAAAATCAAAAGGTTTCGGGGACGAAACTGTAGAAATATATTTTTAGATAAAATGCGTTGGACATCTTGTTGGTTTTACCAAGCTATAAATTTTACAAAGATCCTGCAATTTGTTTTCCATAATAATTCAAGAACTACAGTTTTAGGATTTATTACTGAAGCATTGTGCTAGGCATGGGAGACATTACAGATTTTTATCCTATCAAATGTAGTAACCGAAATTTCTCAGAAGTTGGCGCATTGTAGATATTCATAGAATCACTAAATAAAGTGTTTATTTAGAACCTACACTATGTTTAGAACCCACACTATGTTCATTCCGTAGGTTTTATACTGTATTCATACTTTATTTATGGCTTATCTATGGCTTATCTATGGCTTATCTATGGCTTATCTATGACTTATCTATGACTTATCTATGACTTATATACGGGTGATCCTAGAGTTTGACCCGTCCTTGACCAGTGCTAAAATAACTATTGAGTTGTCTTGAATTAAAAAGGAAAATGGGTTTTATATAATTATTTCGAAACCTCAAAACAATCGTCCCTGCCCATCATTATCGGTAATGGATTCATCAGGTTCATTTTCATCTTCGGGAGTATTTGTTTCCTCATTCAAATCCTCTTCATCCACCACGTCCATCTCCTCAGGTTCCGCAGGTGCTGGAGGCTCATAGNNCAANGGTTCCATNGTATTTATTTCCAAAACCTTTTCNTTNGTNAGCTGGTTNCCCATTGCNGTTATNCCNTTNACNGCAATAAATTCCTCTAAATTGATTTCCATATTTTCCTCACGCTCCTGCCCTCTNTTTTTNGCGAANACNACTTCGGCCATAGGTCGGTAATCTGTGAAAATCTTTTCCAAATAAGAATTGGGATNCTCTGTAATAATGGTTTCTTCCTTGTCGGGATTTTCAATCAAAAAGCGCTTCACATAAAAAAGCTCTTTTTCGCCTTCCCAATATATGGCGCTCAACGGCTTTTTAGGATCCCACTTTTCAAGAATTATCATATCGTCATCAAAACGAAGCTGAATATCGGGGATTACCGTTTTAACTACGCCACTCTGTTTTACAATCAGCAACCTATCTTCTTTTCGAAATTCACCCAGCAATTCTCCCCGCTCGTCGACATTCAATCGCTGCACAGAATCGTCAAACCATATTTTTCGAGGTTTCAAGGTTGAAAGTCCCTTTTCTTTCAGTTCGATTTTTTTGATGGAATATTTGGTGACGATATTTCCTTTGGAGTTTCTTCCCTTTACCAATTGGTCCGCAAAATCAAGATCAAACTTTAGTTTTTTGATGCTTCCGCTTTGGCGCAAATAGATGGTAACAACCTCAGCTTCGCCATTGGGGTTNGCAGTAAAATANAGCACTTTGGAACCTTTAGTTCCATTGGTCATATCGTATTCCTTGTCGCGCGTGATGGATGTTACGGCAAAACGTTTCACATAATTTGCCCCACGTGCACCATCACGATAAATCATATTATAAATGGTGCGTTTGTCCTTCTTTTTGAATACCGCAACGTGAATAATACCCTTGCCNACAAAGGTNTTTTGATCTACTTTGGTGACCATCATTGTACCGTTTTCAGTAAAGACGATGATGTCGTCTATATCACTGCAGTCGGTAACNTATTCGTCACGTTTTAAACTCGTTCCCACAAAACCCTCGGCACGATTAACATACAGCTTTGTATTGCGGATTACAACTTTGGTAGCTTCAATATCATCGAAAGTTCTAATTTCAGTTTTGCGCTCCTTCCCTGCACCATAATCTTTTTTTAGTCTTTTGAAATAATCAATAGCATATTCCACCAGATGCGCTAAGTGATGCTTTATTTGGGCAATGCTATCTTCCAGTGCATCAATCTTCTGCTGTGCTTTATCAATATCAAATTTTGAAATTCTCTTGATACGGATTTCAGTCAAACGAACAATATCCTCTTCAGTTACAGCACGCTTCAAATGCTGAATATGCGGCTGCAAACCTTTATCTATTGCAGCAATTACGCCTTCCCAAGTTTCCTCTTCCTCGATGTCACGATAGATTCTATTTTCAATAAAAATTCTTTCAAGTGAAGCAAAGTGCCACTGTTCTTCCAATTCATCCAATTGGATTTCGAGTTCGCTTTTCAGCAATTCAACGGTACGGTCGGTACTTCTGCGAAGCATTTCGGAAACTCCAACAAAAAGCGGCTTATTATCCTCGATAACACAACCTAGGGGCGAAACCGAAGTCTCACAACCTGTAAAAGCGTATAGCGCGTCAATGGTTTTATCGGGTGAAATGCCACTGGGTAAATGGATCTGGATTTCCACTTCGGCAGCGGTATTGTCCTCAATTTTTTTAATTTTTATTTTTCCCTTCTCGTTGGCTTTTAGAATGGTGTCAATCAATGATGACGTATTGGTGCCAAAGGGAATTTCGGTAATTACAAGCGTGTTTTTGTCAAGTTGGTTTATGCGCGCTCGACTGCGGATTTTTCCGCCGCGCATCCCATCGTTGTAATCGGCTACATCCATCAGTCCGCCTGTAGGGAAATCTGGATAGATTGTAAACTTTTTGCCCTGCAAATGCTTGATGGAAGCATCAATAAGTTCAATAAAATTATGCGGAAGGATTTTGGTGGAAAGTCCCACGGCAATCCCTTCCCCTCCTTGGTTCAAAAGCAACGGAAATTTAACAGGAAGATTAATGGGTTCCTTTCTTCGGCCGTCNTATGAAGCTTGCCATCTCGTAACTTTTGGGTTGTAAACCACGTCCAACGCAAACTTTGAAAGACGCGCCTCAATATATCGCGAAGCAGCTGCGCTATCACCTGTTAAAATATTTCCCCAGTTTCCTTGGGTGTCAATGAGCAAATCTTTTTGTCCAATTTGTACCATGGCATCGGCAATACTTGCGTCCCCGTGCGGGTGGTATTGCATGGTGTGCCCAACGATGTTCGCTACTTTGTTATAACGCCCATCGTCCAAATCTTTCATGGACTGCATAATGCGGCGCTGAACTGGTTTAAAACCGTCCTCAATTGCGGGCACTGCACGTTCTAGGATTACATAGCTGGCGTAATCCAAAAACCANTCGCGGTACATTCCGGTTACCTTTTTAATAGATTCGCCGGAAGTATCGTCGTTTACGCCCAAGTAGTCTGGGCCTGTTTGTTCTTCTTCGTTATTGTTGAGTTCGTCACTCATTATTTATTATCTATTCTTTATTTCTATTCTTTGCATTCTCTGCGTCGTTGCGGTAAGTTTTTACCACAGAGGCACAGAGGTCACAGAGGTTTTTTATAATGCACGCGATAAAATAGGAGCGCATTGTGAACTGCTACTGAACACTTAATACTTTTTTCATTCCTCCACCCTATCAAGTTCCACCTTCAAATTATCAATAATAAACTCCTGCCTATCGGGCGTATTTTTTCCCATATAAAAAGAAAGCAGTTCCTCAATACTCATTGATTTATCCAGCATTACGGGATCCAAACGGATATCATTACCAATAAAATGAACAAACTCATCGGGTGAAATTTCACCCAAACCTTTAAAGCGGGTGATTTCCGGTTTTGGTTTNAGTTTTTCTATGGCGTTTATACGCTCTTCTTCCGAATAACAGTAAATAGTTTCCTTTTTATTTCGAACGCGGAACAACGGTGTTTGCAGAATATACAAATGCCCTTCCTTTATCAGTTCAGGAAAAAACTGAAGGAAAAACGTAATGAGCAACAATCGAATGTGCATTCCGTCCACATCGGCATCCGTGGCGATTACGATGTTGTTGTACCGCAAATCTTCCATGGAATCCTCAATATTGAGCGCGGCTTGCAACAAGTTGAATTCCTCGTTTTCGTAAACGATTTTTTTGGTCATTCCGTAGGTATTCAACGGCTTCCCGCGCAGTGAAAAAACCGCTTGGGTATTTACGTCGCGGCTCTTGGTGATGCTTCCACTCGCGGAATCCCCTTCGGTAATAAACAAAGTAGATTCCAGATTTCGCTCGTTTTTAATGTCTGCCAAATGGACCCGACAATCGCGCAGTTTTTTATTGTGAAGGCTCGCTTTTTTAGCGCGATCCTTTGCGAGTTTACGAATGCCGCTAAGTTCCTTTCTTTCTCTTTCCGCTTGAATTATTTTTCGTTGAATGGCGTCGGCCGTTTCTGGGTTTTTATGCAGAAAATTATCAAGCTGCGTTTTTACGAAATCGTTTATAAACGTTCGCACCGTGGGCAAATCCCCGCCCATATCGGTTGAGCCAAGCTTAGTTTTTGTCTGACTTTCAAAAACCGGCTCCATTACTTTGATACTGATTGCCGAAACGATGGACTTTCGCACATCGCTGGCATCGTAATTTTTATTGTAAAATTCACGCACGGTTTTTACCAAAGCTTCGCGAAAAGCGGCCAAATGCGTTCCACCCTGAGTAGTGTTTTGCCCATTTACAAAACTGTGATATTCTTCACTATATTGGGTCTTGCTGTGGGTTAGTGCAATCTCAATATCGTCTCCACGAAGATGAATTATTGGGTATGCGCAGTCTTCTTCGGAAATGGTTTCCATCAAAAGATCCTTCAATCCATTTTCGGAATAGAACTTTTCGCCATTAAAATCTATCGTCAGCCCCGGATTGAGATAGACATAGTTTTTCAGCATTTTTTCTACGTATTCTGTGCGATACTTAAAATTTTTGAAAATACTTTCATCGGGAATAAAAACTACCTTTGTTCCTTTTCGTTTCGTAGTTTCCTCAACAGCCACGTCATTTGTAAGTTCGCCCAAAGAAAATTCCGCAGCTTTTATTTGGTTATCGCGAACCGATTCCACTTTAAAAAATGCAGAAAGGGCATTTACGGCCTTGGTACCAACGCCATTCAAACCCACAGATTTTTTGAAGGCGCGGCTGTCGTACTTTCCGCCGGTATTCATTTTTGATACCACATCGATCACTTTCCCCAGCGGAATGCCACGCCCGTAATCACGAACTTTCACTTCCTTGTCCTTAATGCGCACTTCGATGGTTTTTCCCGCGCCCATTACAAACTCATCGATACAGTTATCAATAACCTCTTTGAGAAGAATATAGATACCGTCATCGGGCGAGGAACCGTCTCCCAACTTCCCTATGTACATCCCCGGGCGCATGCGGATATGTTCCTTCCAGTCGAGCGAGCGTATGTTATCTTCGGTATATTGTGTTTCGGCCATAAAGATTTGGTGTAGGGTTGCTAATATAAATATACGGGAGCACTTGTGAAACCAATACCTCGGAAAGTAATTAACAATAAAATGGCTGTTATTGTTAGTAATTATTTTTAGGCTTGAATTACTAAATATTTGCAAAGAAATCCTCTTTCCATTGATTGGTTGTAATTCTTTTTATAATTTCATCACACAAACAAAAGAACTGCAATGGAATTTATAGATTATTACAAAATTCTTGGACTGGATAAAAGTGCTACGTCGGCAGAAATAAAGAAGGCGTACAGAAAACTCGCACGCAAATATCACCCAGATTTAAATCCTAACGATGCTTCGGCACAGCAAAAATTTCAGCAAATAAATGAAGCACATGAGGTTTTAATCGATCCTGAAAAACGTAAAAAATATGACCAGTATGGAAAGGATTGGCAACATGCCGATGCTTTTGAAGAAGCCAAACGGCAACAAGGTTCACAAGGTTTTGGAGGGCAGCGTAGCTATTCGGGCGGCGCACAGGGCTTTGATGAAAGCCAGTTTTCAGACTTTTTTGAGTCGATGTTTGGCGGTGGCGGTTTCAGTCGTGGCGGCGGAAGCAGAAGACAGACTGCACAGTTTAAAGGGCAGGATCTCAATGCTACACTTCGGTTAAATTTAACTGACATTGTCACTAGCCAAAAACAAACCATAAGCATTGGCGAAAAGAAAATCCGCCTAACAATTCCGGCAGGTGTTGAGGACGGACAGACCATAAAAATAAAAGGTTATGGTGGCGAAGGGATGAACGGCGGTCCTAAGGGCGATCTATATATTACTTTTGAAATCTTCAACAATACAGCTTTTAAACGCGTGGGCAACGATCTTTATAAAACTGAAAACATCAAGCTATATAAAGCTATTTTGGGTGGCGAAATTACTATTGACACCTTGGATGGAGCTGTAAAGCTAAAGGTGAAACCCGAGACCCAAAACGATACTAAGGTAAAGCTGAAAGGCAAAGGGCTTCCCAAATACAAAAAAGAAGACCAGCACGGCGATCTATATATCACTTATAATATTGATCTGCCGAAAAACCTTTCCGAAAAAGAAAAGGAATTATTTACTGAACTTTCAAAACTGAGATAATGGCACGAGAAAAATATATATTGGTAAGTCATTTTTGCAAACAGACGCAGATAGAAATTTCCTTTGTGGAAAATCTTCACGAATACGGGTTGGTTACTTTTGAAGAAAAGGAAAATCAACTTTTTATGGACGAAAAAGATATTTCTGAAATAGAAAAAATGTTTCGCCTTCATAACGATCTGGGAATTAATTTTGAAGGACTTGACGTTCTTAACCAATTACTGAAACGCATAAAAAAGATGGAAAAGGAAATGAGTTTACTGCAGAAAAGACTGCGATTGTATGAATAAGTATTTCCAAAAAGAAAGGTAAATTCTATTTAATGAAATGTTAAATGAAATTTGCGGATATATGCAATCTCCTATCTTTATCTTCTATGAGAAAAACAATTTTACTATTCGCTTTGTTGGTTTGTGTAAACCTCTTCGCACAGCAAAACAATTTCAATTCTACAAATTCCTTCAACCAAATAGCATCTTTAAATGATCAGGAAACAAATTTGGAAAATTTGAATACGGGAGATCAAAATTCGCAAAACGTATCGTCAGCACTTAATTTTAATCCAAACGATAAAACTGTTTTTGAAACCCAAAAGAGTAATTCACCCTATGAGTGGAAATGGGTTCGCGACGGAATCTGGACCGGTGTTGGTTTAGGCGCCAGTGCTTATGGACTCATGCTAATAAAGAATAAGGATGATTTACCATTAGCAGAGCGTGAAAAGTTTTTAAATAATGAAAGCCTTCAAAAAGAAATTGATAATTTAAATTTTCTTGATCAATGGGTTGCAGGCAAGCATAACAAAAGTGCAAATGCTATTAGCGATATTCCTTTCGCCCTATCTTTTGCAGCGCCTTTTGCCTTCTTATTTGATGATGAAATAAACGACCATACAGGGCAATACATTGGGATATATATTGAAAGTTTAGCTACTACAGCTGCTCTTTACACAATTACTGCTGGTTTGGTAGATAGAAGTCGTCCCTATGTTTATGATAACAGTGGCGATACTAGTAACGATAGACGATTTAAGAATAATGGCCAACGTTCCTTTTATTCGGGACATGTTGCAGCTACTGCAACAGCCACTTTTTTTGCAGCAAAAGCATATAGTGATTTTAACCCTGACGCTAACGGAAAAGTTTGGGTTTGGACGGGAGCCGCTGTTCTCCCAGCTTCTGTAGGGATATTAAGAATGGAAGCAGGACAACATTTTTTGACGGATGTACTTCTGGGTTATGTTTTAGGAGCGGGAACTGGAATATTAGTTCCTGAATTACATAAAAAGAAAATGGAAAATATAGATATATATCCAAGCTCTGGAACAAGCTTTAATGGTGACAGTTACAATGGAATGGCTTTCAGATATACGTTTTAAGGTATCATTTTATATAGCTTAAAATCTCTTTCATAAAAAATCCCGCTTTTGCGGGATTTTGTTTTTTTTATACATTAAATCGGAAGTGCATCACATCGCCGTCTTTAACGATGTACTCCTTACCCTCTACTCCCATTTTTCCAGCTTCCTTAACTTTGGCTTCGCTTCCGTAGGTTACGTAATCATCGTATTTTATTACTTCGGCACGGATGAAGCCTTTTTCAAAATCGGTATGAATTACCCCCGCTGCCTGAGGTGCAGTAGCTCCAACGGGAATGGTCCAAGCTCTTACTTCCTTCACACCCGCGGTAAAATAGGTTTGAAGATTTAATAATTTATAGGCACTGCGAATTAATTTTGCTGAACCTGCTTCATCGAGCCCTAAATCTTCCAAAAACATTTGGCGTTCTTCAAAAGTTTCCAACTCCGTGATATCTGCTTCAGTGCCAACAGCCAATACCAAAACCTCGGCATTTTCATCTTTTACTGCTTCTTTTACTTTTTCAACATAAGCGTTTCCTGTTGCGGCGGAACCTTCATCTACATTGCAAACATACATTACAGGTTTATCGGTAATAAATTGTATGTTTTTAATGAATTCCTCTCTTTCGCTTTCGGTTAAATCGATTGCCCGTACTGATATTCCAGCCTCCAATCCAGATTTTACTTTCAGCAATGCTGCTTCTTCCTTTTGTGCATCTTTATTTCCGGTACGGGCGGCGCGCTTTACTTTTTCAAGTTTTTTGTCAACCGTTTCCAAATCCTTCAACTGAAGTTCTATATCAATCGTTTCCTTATCGCGGATTGGATTAACGCTTCCATCAACGTGAACAATATTATCATTGTCAAAGCAACGCAATACATGAAGAATTGCATCGGTTTCTCGGATGTTGCTCAAAAACTGGTTTCCAAGTCCCTCTCCCTTGCTCGCTCCTTTTACAAGACCTGCAATATCAACAATTTCAACCGTTGCGGGCAATACACGTTCAGGCTTCACCAATTCTTCCAATTTCAACAAGCGTTTGTCGGGAACGTTTACTACGCCCACATTAGGCTCAATAGTACAGAAAGGAAAATTGGCACTTTGCGCCTTGGCATTTGATAAACAATTAAAAAGAGTGGATTTTCCAACGTTTGGCAATCCTACGATACCTGCTTTCATTAAATATAGTTTTTAAACGGCAAACCTATTTTGAAATTACCTTTGGTTTACGCGGGTGCAAATATACATCTTCAAAATAGACTTTCAACAATTGGGTATAAATGCTTTTCAGAAAAAGTTTGGGTTTTATTTCACTTTAAATTTGCAAGAAATTAACGTAAATAGGGTTAGTTTTACTGAATAAACCTTAATAAACCAATTATTATGAAAAAAGTAATTTTAAGCTTAGTAGTCGCAATTTTTGCTATAACGGGAATTAATGCACAAGAAAATACTGATGTTCAATCAACAACAACCGTAAAAAAAGTAACCCAAAAGGGAACAGACGTTAAAACTAAAGTTGTGGCCGAAACTGAAACTGATAAAGAAATCATTAAAGTTGAAGGAAACGATCAACAGGATCAATCTGCACAAGTACTCAAGAAAAAAGATGTTGACTCAAAAGTAGTTGCAGACGATGTCTCTATTGATGCTGCTAACCAAGAAGGGCAGATAGCAATTAAAAAAAGGCAAGAAGCAGATTTGGCAAAAAATATTGCTGAACAAAAAGCAAAGGCCGCTGCAGAAGCTGAAAAACAACGTCAAGCAAAATTAATGCAACAACAGAAAGAACTTGAAGCTAGAAGAGCCGAATTGACAAAACGTCCCGAAGGAATGGCAAAATTGAAAAAAGACTAATAGAATTATTTATAAATTCAAAAAAATCCGCTCATTGAGCGGATTTTTTTTATAGACTTTTTTGAATAACTTTTTTATATAAAGAGCTGTCAACTAAATTATTGTGAGTGCCTCCAGGAATGGTTATAAGTTTAAAATTTCCAGGAGTTTTAATTTGTGAAAGCATTTTACTGTTTTCATAATTCACAACAAAATCTTCTGTACCATGGAATACAGTTATTGGACAGGTAACTTTTTTAAAATATTGATTTGTGGGGAAATTATATTTCAAAAACCAACTTACCGGGTAAATGGGAAAACGAGTGCTGGCGACTTGAGAAAGATTATAAAATGGCGCTTCCAAAAATAAACATTTAGGATTATTTTTGGAAGCCACATATGTTGCAAAAGTGGTTCCCAACGATCTGCCATACACTACAATTTTGTCTTCCGAATAACTTTTCAGCAAATAATCGTAAAAAAGTTGTGCATCAGTATACAAAGCTTTTTCACTAAGTTTGCCAGTACTTTTTCCGTATGTACGGTAATCCATCACTAAAACATCGTAACCAAGATTTACAAAATCTTGCACTACCAACCCCCAACGTGAAAGCTCACCCGCATTTCCGTGAAAGTAAAGTACTACGCCCTTTGGGCCATCAATCTTAAAGTGAAGTGCGTTCAGCCTTGCCCCATCTTCGGTTTCCAAAAACAATTCATTAAAATTTGTGTCAAAAGAATATGAATAATCCATCGGAAGCTGCTCTGGCATAAATATCATTTTCTCTTGAAAAAAATACAGTGCCAAAAAAATTATAACGTACAACGAAGCTATTATAATTAAGATTTTCTTTAGTCTTCTTTTCATTAGTTGGAAGCATGTTTTACGCCAATACTGGTTGTGGATAGATCTATTTCTTTCGGTTTTGATTTTATAATTTCAGTAAGTATTCTATGGTATGATTCAAAATTGTTTAAATTTTTATGTCCTCCTCCAATTATGGGATGCAGTCTGCTAAGTTTTGAATTAATTTGTGATAGTTTTACGCTACTACTGAAAGGAATCAATTTGTCCTTAGTTCCATGGATAATGTGGATTGGGCATTTTACATATTTCAACCATTTATAAGTAGGCATCGGATATTTCAAAATAATGGAAAGCGGCATAAAGGGAAGGTACCGCCCCGTGACCTTAGATAAACTATAATAGGGCGCATCAAGAATAAGCATTTTTGGATTGTTCATGGATGCGAGTTTAGTTGCAAAGCCAGAACCCAAAGAACGTCCATAAATTATAATATATTTTTCATTCACTTTTTCACGTATTTTATTATAAATAAACTGTAAGTCGTGCTTTATGGCCTTTTGGGAACGTTTTCCAGTGCTTTTCCCAAATCCTCGGTAATCTATCATAATCACATCATAGCTGTTTCTGGTGAAATCTACTGCAAATTTTCCCCATCCCTTAATACTTTTTGAATTTCCCTTTAAATAAAGCACAACGCCCAATGGTTTTTCTACTTCAAAATGAAGCCCATTAATGATTGCTCCATCCCGAGTTTCAATATTATATTCGGAAACTGTTTGGTTTTGATAGTAAAAATTGAAGTCTTTCGGAAGTTTTTCAGGCTTGAACAAAAAATAATCCTGTAAATAATAAAGTAGTATGCTGATGGTAACGTAAACCAATAAAATAATAAACAGGATATTTAACCAAACGGGCATAATTATCTTTTCAACTAAAATACAAAAAAATAAATGTGTGAAATTTAATCAATTACACATAAGCAATTGAAGTTTATGAAATGATTATCAACCATTTAAACCTTTTTAACAACTCTCTTGGCTATATTTGGAAATAACAAAATATAAAATTTAACCATTATGAAAAAAGTATTGATGATTTTTGCGCTAGCAGCTTTTACTAGTGGTTTTGCGCAAATAGATAAGAATAAAAATAAAAAGACAGAAACTGTGGTTACTAAAACTACTGTACATGATAATAAAGGAACTGACGTCGCTACTAAGTCGGTCAGCAAGACTGAAAAGCAACTTTTAGCACTGGATGAGACAGATGCCAACCAAACTAATCAAAGTGTGGTTATGAAACCTATTGAAGTAGACACTGACGTAACCTACGATTATGAAGGAAACCGTTTTAAGTTTTTGAACCAAAAGGATAAAGAAGGCTATCGTTTAATGACCATAAAAGATAACGCAACAAATGAACAATACGCCGTTATCAAGCCTACTTCACAAAATGGATATTATATTATGTCACAAGATGGTAAATCCTCATTTGGTTACTTTAATACAGAGGGTAACTTTGTGGTAGAACGCTATGATGCAAAAACAGACGCAATCGTCTCGGAAGTTTATAAATTGAATGTAAAAAATGATATGAAAAAAGATAAAATGTAGACATTCATTATTAACTATCCCCACAATTGAAATCGCCCTTCAAATTTAAATTTGAAGGGCGATTTCAATTGTGGGGATAGTTAATAATGAATGTCTA
>PAZL01000004.1 GCA_002715485.1 Aequorivita sp.
TGTCTTCATAATGCCATTGCACCGTGTCTATCCAGCATTTGCGATACAGCAAATGTTCTATCAGTTGTGAATCCTTGTCGTACGGATTGCTGAAGGCTTGGTCCACGGTGTTTATCTCGTGGTACTTATTTATAACTTCTGCGAAGATTTTGTTGGCTTTGTCTGAAAACATTTTTTATTCTGTTTAAAAATATCCCCTAACCCCATTCAACGGGGATTATTCGGATATTAAATTAATTACTTAAATTTTTTTCTAAAATGTGTAAATATTCAAAAGTTTCTGAAGCCTTGTGGTTTCGGTTTTCGGTTTTGTCTGCTTTAAAACGTTGGTATTTTTTGGTTTTCAAAGTATATTTCCCGAAGCGTTCCATAACCGTTTGCACCTCTTTTTGACTCATTAATCCTTCGTTATTGTAACTTAGAAAAATATAGGGAAATTGGGCGTTTTCAACCAATTCCTCAAAACTTTTAAGGACTTCCCCGGTCCTGCACCAATCACTTTTATAATAATCGCGCAGGCCCGTTTTTCCCTTTGGTACAAAGGTATCATATTTTGCAATAGTATTCAGTAAATGATAATTGGCGCCATATTGCCGTGCGTTGTAGGGCGGGTCCAGATAGAGAATATCGCCTTTAATTTTCTTTATAAGCTTATTGCTGTCCTGCTGAAATACTTGATGCGAATTTTCGGATTGTTGAAAAATAGCAGGCTTTATGACAAGTTTTTTTGATGCTGAAGTTTTTATGTGCTTTAAATATGCGCCATAAACCGAAGCAGTGTTGGCAACCTTATCGGCGCTTTCCAAAAGGGATGCTAGAAGAAAAAAGTATTGTTCTTCCGAAATTTCGGAGGCTTTTTTCCACGCTTCAATCTGAAGCCGAACTGCATCAATCTTTTGCCCATTTTCTGCAGTAAAATAATTTCTTCCAGCTTTACCATTTTCAGAATAGTTTTGGAAAATGAAGCCTTTTTTCCCTTTTAGATTATTCAATTCAGTTATTAATTCATCATAATCAAAGAGGGTTTGGTTACCAATGTAGTTTCTGTTCAGCACAAAACTGTA
The DNA here is from genome assembly GCA_002715485.1 of Aequorivita sp. Lineage (GTDB taxonomy): Bacteria > Bacteroidota > Bacteroidia > Flavobacteriales > Flavobacteriaceae > Aequorivita. The sequence continues at coordinate 1,065 of PAZL01000004.1, forward strand.
ATACTCTACATCATTTGCTATCACGTGTTTAACGTGTGGTTTGAAGTTTCGGCCAACGATTCCTGTTCCCGCAAAAAGGTCGCAAAAAGTTTTTTGCGAAAGGTTGTCGCCGCATGTTCCTGCGACCGTTTCAAAAATGAAATTGGAAAGTTTGTGTTTGGAGCCTATGTAATTCATTTCGAAACCCAAATAATATCGCTCAAAGTTTGTTGTTCGTCAGCAAAAGTAAAGGAATGTAATTGCTCCCGCCTAAAACCCGAAAGATATTTTTCGATAGCTCTTTTTAACAAGCTGATTTCTGCCTTTAATTTCCAGTGTTCGCCATTTTTATCATAAACCACTATAAAAAGACGGTTTTTAAGGTGATGTCGCTTTTGGCTGCTTTGGTTTTTGTAAAGCCATTCAATCAGTTCGTTTTTATGGGTTTGGGCATATTCAAAGGTTTGGTTGAATTGCTTCGGAAAAACCGAAGTTTTATGGTCAAAGGGAATTCCAAAAAGATAAAAATCCTTTTCGGAGTCTTTGTATTCACTTACGGGTTCTATTGCATTACTTTCAGCGAAAATCTGCTGCACGGCCTGAGCGCTCCAGAAATTGTACCAGCGGTTGGCGGCGTAGTGAAAGATTTGTTGTTTGTCGAAATCATGCGTTTCCACCACTACCGCAATTTTCTGGATAAGTGCATCCCAACTAAAGGTTTGGTAGATGAAGTTTGTATAATTGTCCCACGCATCATTCTGTTTCCGAAACCATTTATAGGAATATTGGTGTCTGCGCTTAAGCTCCTTTTCAATATTTTCAAGTATTAAAGTCATAACAGGAGAAAAACAAATGGCAATATTAAAACTAGCCAAAGCATAATTTCCTTAAACCAAAATTCAGAGACATCTTTTTCACGATATTTTTCCTTTTCTGAACTTTCAATATAATTAGCGCTTATAATTGCAACTGGCGCCATTATAAAAAGCAGCTCAGAGCCTGTTTTTTCAGGAGCGCCCAACGCTATGAACAAGGTTGTAATACTTACGTACAATAGCAAAAGATGATTGGGTCTTTCTTTTAAGGATAGTTTTGAGATTTTCAAAATTCGATAGATTGCAGTCCAAATGTAAAATGCCAAAATGATTGTAACGGGTACCAAGATAGATGCAGAATTATAGGCAGAAAAGTCAAAATCTACCTCATCTCGCCAATTTACAAACCAGGAAAAAGAATTGCTTGCAATAAGTTGGTAAGTGGTATTAAGTATTACTACTGCCAAAAAACCCGTAAAAGGAACCAGCATTTGCTTGTAATTTGAATTGGGCTTTTGCACTATGGCAATCCACAGTGGGATAAATAGTAAAATACTCCAAAAATAAAACACAGAAGCTAAGGTTATCCATATGCTTGCATCTAGAATTTTTTTTTCTGAATTCTTATCGCTCCGCAAACTCATAAGACGACGTAACGCCAATAATAAAAATGCATTTGCTAAAATTATTTTGTGCTGCAGAAAAATAACGGGCAGCATAACAAGAAAACAGGTAAAAAAATATATAGCATAAGTGTTGTTTGTTGTAAGATGGTTTTTCCTGATTATGAAATCTAACAGCAACATACTCAACACACTAATTATTATAAAGATTGAGTGCCTAAGCAATAAGGTAGGGGTTATAAAAATTTCACTGTGCAATATTGACCCCAATAAATAGCCGGCTACAATAAAAACCCCGAGGATTAAATAATTAATAGGGTTAGATTTTCCAAAAAAGCTTGTTAGCATACGGGGTATTTTTATATTTTTGCCATCTAAAGATTAAAGATATGACTTGGAAAGGTTTTTGGGAAGGAATAGCTTCCATTTTTGAAGATTTTCTTTTTATCCCTTACGATGCTTTAAGAAAGCTTGAGCTTGATAGTTGGTGGCTTGCTAATATTTTTTCTTGGATATTTTTGCTAATAGGAGCTGCTGCCTTTATATATTGGCTGGGTAAACTTCGTGACTATAACGAGAACACAGAGGTTACTTATACCTACGACGAAAATCCTTGATTTTTTATAGGTCAAAACCTATATCACTACGATACTGCATCCTGTCAAAAGATAGTTTCTCTATATTTTGATAGGATTTTTTTAGCGCTTTTCTAAAGTCATCATCCAATGATGTTACTGCCAAAACACGACCTCCGTTAGTAAAAGTTTTGCCCCCTTCGGTTTTTGTGCCTGCATGAAATACAAAAGAATCTTTTATATTTTCTAATCCTGAAATTCCCTTTCCTTTTTCATAATCTTCCGGATACCCACCAGAAACTAGCATTACTGTAGCTGCTGAGCGTTCATCAATTTCAATATTTATTGTGTTTAGTCTTTGCTGGTAGGTGGCTTCCAGTAAATCAACCAAATCGGTTTTAATTCGCGGCAAGACTACTTCGGTTTCGGGATCGCCCATCCGCACGTTGTATTCTATAACATAGGGCTCATTATTTACTTTTATCAAACCAATGAACACAAAGCCTTTATAATCTATATTTTCTTCGGAGAGACCATTTACTGTTGGTTTCACGATTCGCTCCTCAATTTTTTTCATCAAAATATCATCTGCAAATGGTACAGGGGAAATGGCGCCCATACCACCCGTATTTAAACCGGTGTCACCTTCGCCTATTCGTTTGTAATCTTTTGCTGTGGGAAGAATTTTGTAGTTTTTACCGTCAGTAAGCACAAAAACGCTGAGCTCAATTCCGTCCAAAAATTCCTCAATAACCACTTTGGAACTCGCTTCCCCAAACTTGCTGTGGGTAAGCATGTTTTCGAGTTCTTGTTTGGCTTCGTTTAAATCCTTCAAAATCAAAACACCCTTGCCGGCAGCCAATCCATCAGCTTTTAAAACATAGGGCGGTTTCAATTTTTCCAAAAAAGCTATTCCTGCCTCCAAAGATTCTGCGGTAAAACTCTCATAGGCCGCCGTAGGGATGTTGTGCTGCATCATAAATTCCTTTGCGCGTTGTTTGCTGCCTTCCAGCAAAGCGCCACGTTTAGAAGGGCCTATGAGCATTGTATTTTGCAATTCCGAAGTTTCGGCAAAATAATTGGCAATGCCGTGTACCAATGGATCTTCGGGACCAACAATCACCATTTCAATATTATTTTCGAGAACGCATTTTTTCACCGCTTCAAAATCGGTTACCTTTAGTTCCACATTTGTCGCAATGGATGCAGTTCCGGCATTTCCGGGTGCTACAAAAAGTTTTTCACAACGTTTGCTTTCTGCTATTTTGTATGCAAAAGTATGCTCGCGGCCACCGGAACCAAGGATAAGAATGTTCATTTTTGAAATGTTTTGTTTCGGTGTCAAAAATAATTGTTTGTACCTTGAACCGCTAATTTATTTGAAGCGAATTTAGGGTTGTAAAATTTTAGATTTCAATTTAAATTGAAAAACATCTTTTGAGACTATTCGATATTTCCCTTTTTCTGAAACGTTTCCCTATTAAAAGGGCCAAGGAAGAATTGCTTGAGATCTCTGAAATAAAGGAAGCGGATTACGAAGCATTCCTAAATTTGAAAAAGGCTGAAATCGTCAATTATCATTTAAAAAACAACTCATTTTATCGGAATAATGTGAAGGATGGTTTTTCAACTTGGGAATCGCTGCCTATTTTGAAAAAAGTAGATTACCAAATTCCTTTGAAAGAAAGACTTTCAAAAGGGGTTTCCGAAAAAAATAGTTACACAAACAAAACCTCGGGCTCCAGCGGCAATCCCATTCGTTTTGCAAAAGATAGATACAGCCACGCCATTACCTGGGCTTACCACATGGAACGCTTTGGGTGGCACGACATAAATTTCAACACCTCGTTGCAGGCACGTTATTACGGAATTCCTTTGGATACTGTTGAAAACGAGACCGTTCGACTGAAGGATTTTCTGGCCAAGCGGTATCGGTTTTCAATAAACAACCTTTCAGAAAAAGCACTCGATGAAATGTTGAAGGTTTATAAACAAAAACCTTTTGAGTATATAAACGGCTACACTAGCAGCATTGTGCTTTTTGCGAAATATTTGAGGGAAAAAAATATCGTTTTAAAAAATATTTGTCCTACGCTTAAGGTGTGCATCGTTACTTCCGAAATGCTTTTTGAGGCTGATAAAATTCTGCTTGAAAACCGATTGGGCGTTCCTATTGTGAATGAATATGGCTGTTCGGAAGCAGGGGTCATTGCCTTTACAAATCCCCACGGCGAATGGGAGGTAGATTCTAAAACCCTATTTGTAGAGATTTTAGACGAAGCCGATAAACCATTGCCCATGGGCGAAGAAGGGCGTATTGTGATAACTTCGCTTCACAACAAAGCGCATCCTTTTATTCGTTATGAAATCGGGGATTATGGTGCGTTGAGCGAAGAAAGCACTTTTAAAAAGCCAATTCTTAAAAAACTAACCGGAAGAACAAATGATTTTGCGACACTTCCCAGTGGAAAGAAAGCGGCGGGAATGACTTTTTATGTGATTACCAAAAAGATAATGGAAGAGAGCGGAAACATACAGGAATTTAAAGTGATTCAAACAAAGATTGATACTTTTGAAATAAATTATGTAAGCAAAGAAGAATTAACGAAGGAAAAAAAGCAATCTATATCAGAAACAATTGAACAATTTTTAGAGCCTGGATTGACATTTAACTTCCACAGAAAAGCGCAGCTGGATAGATCTGCAAGCGGAAAGTTGAAGCAGTTTGTTTCGTTGGTTAAAAATTAATCTCCCTCAAAACGTGCAAAAGGAAATTCTTATAATAACCAACTATTTCCCTCCTGAAAGAGGCGCAGCAGCTAATCGTATTTATAGCTTGGCAGAAGCAATGGGAGATGCCGATTTTAGGGTAACAGTTGTTTGCCCGTTGCCAAATTACCCAACAGGAAAAGTTTTTAGTGAATACAGTGGTAAAATCTCTTCAGTTGAAGCTGTTTCCTTTGGAAAAATAAAACGACTGTGGATTTGGCCCAGCAATTCTGCAAATAAATTTGTGAGGTTGCTCTCTATGGTTTCCTTTTCCTTTAGTTTGATTTTATTCTTCATTTTTTCAAAAACTCCTAAAAAAGTTTTTATCCAATATTCCCCTGTTTTTGTGGGGTTTACTGCGGTTGTTTTGGGGCGTTTGTTTTCCAAAAAAATAATACTGAATGTTTCAGACCTTTGGCCTTTGGCTGGATTGGAAATGGGAGTTTTAAAAAAAGGAACTTATTATTCCCTTTTGCAAAAGATGGAAAAGTTTTGTTATAAGAACGCCGATTTGATTATCGGCCAATCGGAAGAGATTCTTCAGCATATTTCCCAAAATATAAAGAAACCAACTTTTTTATATCGCAATGTTCCAAACTTCAGAGTTCCCTTAATTCCAGAACACAAACCATCTTCTGAAATTAAAATCGTTTATGCAGGTTTATTAGGGGTTGCGCAGGGAATTTTTGAAATCTGTCAACATATCTCTTTTCCAGAAAATGTAAGCCTTCATATTTACGGAGCTGGACCTGAAGCCGGAAAAATAAAAAATTTGCAAAAGAAGAACATCCACTTTTATGGGGAAGTGGAACGAGAGGAATTACATAAAGAATTACAAAATTATGATATTGCCTTTATTCCTTTGATGAAAAGGATTTACGGTTCCGTTCCCTCCAAAATATTTGAATATACTCGTTTGGGCTTGCCCGTCCTTTATTATGCGGGGGGAGAGGGAGAAGATATCATAAAAAACAATTCGCTTGGTTGGGTCGTGCCCGTAAATAATTATGATGCGCTACAAAGGTTTATAAATACAATTTCCCGAGAAAAAATAGGAGAATTCCCCAAAGAGAAAATTCAAAAGAATTCGGCCTCTACATTTAATTTTCACAAACAGTTTAAAGATTTTATTGCTTTGACAGAAAGTAATTAATACGCTTTTTCTTCCCCGCGAAGGGCGTTGTAGATGGTTTGGAACACAATTTTTATATCGAGAAAAAGACTCCAGTTTTCAAGATAAAAAATATCATATTTTACCCTATTGATAATATGATTGTCGTCTTCAACCTCACCTCTAAAACCACTAACCTGGGCTAAACCTGTAATCCCCGGTTTGATAAAATGGCGAACCATAAATTTATCAATGCGTTCTGCATACATATGCGTATGACTCACCATATGCGGTCTTGGGCCTACAACGGACATTTCTCCTTTTAGCACATTGATAAACTGTGGCAGTTCATCAATGCTAGTTTTTCTAATGATTTTACCGACACGCGTTACGCGTTCGTCCCCTTTTCTTATTTGTTCCAAGTGCGCCATGGGGTTAGGTCTCATGGAACGGAATTTATAGCAATAAAACTCCTTATAATCTAGCCCGTTTCTTTTTTGTTTAAAGAATACAGGTCCTTTTGATTCCAATTTAATCAACAATCCAAGTAAAGGTGTAAGCCAGGATAAAAGCCCTATAATAACAAAAAGCGAAAGCATGATGTCAAAACTTCGCTTTAAGAACTTATTAAAAGGCTCATCCATAGGAATTTTCCGCATGGAAAGAATGGGAAGCACTCCATAATATGTAAAGTCCAGTTTTTTGCTATATATTTCTTTATTGTCTGGAAGAAATTTTAAGACCTTAAGGTTGTTGTCAACAAAATCAATAAGCTTTAATAAATCTTTGTTATTGATTTCCGCCACGGAAGAGTATACCTCATCTATTTCCTCAGTGAGGATATAATCCATACACTCTTCAATNGTAACTTTATCAGGTCCTTTTAAATCAAAGGTTTTGTGCAGTTTGTAGCCATAAACCGGATTATTTGTGAAAAACTTTCGTAACTGATCTGTTTTTTGGTTGAGCCCTAGAATCACAACTTTACGTACGTTTCCGCCTAAGTGTAAACGATATTTTTTTAAGAGAAAGAAAACACCCAATTTTACAATGGTAACACAAAGCATTACCAGAAAAATATATTTAAAAATTGTGGATGCAGATGTGGTCAACTCATTGTAAAAACCAAAAAAAGAAAACACAATCAATAGAAAAACAATACCCTGTTTCCCTATAAGCGACATGATTTTAGATAANTGGGTAAAGCGATAAATCTCATAAAATCCCAATCGTAAAGAAAGGATCAGCCANGCAATNGTTAAAAAAACTACATAATTGAAATAGGGGAAAGGATTNGCAAAAAATTCAAAAGCAAAAAAATGGATAAAGAAAAGATCTATTCCATANGAAATAGGCCTAAGAAATCCTGAATATCTTCCGCTTCTAAACATTTAATTACTATCTGTTAATATGCTTTGAAAAATCTTTATGTTCACTTTTAAAAAGTTCTTCTTTTGAAAGGTTTTTAAAATATTCAAATGTTTTTTTCATTCCTTCTTCCCTTGAAATTTTCGGCTCCCACCCCAAGATCTCTTTAGCTTTTGAAATATCTGGTTCTCTTTGCATTGGNTCATCCTGCGGAAGAGGNTTAAAAACAATTTTTTGTTCAGTTCCTGTCAGTTTTACAATCTCCTTTGCAAAATCTAGAATGGTTATTTCTTCAGGATTTCCAATGTTAATNGGAAGTGGGTAATCACTCATCAATAAGCGGTAAAGCCCTTCCACTTCATCATCTACATAACAGAAGGAACGCGTTTGCATACCATCTCCAAAAACGGTTAAATCCTCACCTCGCAATGCTTGACCTATAAAAGCAGGAATTACACGGCCATCGTTAAGGCGCATACGTGGGCCGTAGGTATTAAAAATACGAGCAATTCGCGTTTCCAATCCATGAAATCTATGATAGGCCATGGTTATGGATTCCTGAAATCGTTTTGCCTCATCATACACTCCACGGGGACCTATGGTGTTTACGTTTCCGAAATATTCTTCAGTTTGTGGATGTACCTGTGGGTCACCATAAACTTCAGATGTTGAGGCAATAAGAATTCGCGCCTTTTTCTCCCTTGCCAATCCTAGAAGATTATGAGTGCCTAGAGAGCCTACTTTTAAGGTTTGAATGGGTATTTTCAAATAATCTATTGGGCTTGCTGGAGAAGCAAAATGAAGAATATAATCTACCTTCCCGGGAACATGTACAAATTTTGTAACGTCGTGGTGATAAAACTCGAAAGCTTCCAGTTTAAAAAGATGTGCAATGTTTTTAAGATCACCAGTTATAAGGTTATCCATCCCAATAACATGAAAATCTTCGGCAATAAATTTATCGCAGAGGTGTGAGCCTAAAAATCCAGCAGCTCCGGTTATTAGGACACGTTTCTTCATAAGTTAACCGTCTTTCTTCCCACGGAAACGTACGAAAATCCTTCAGCCTCCATATCATTTACATTGTATAAGTTTCTACCGTCAAAAACAACTGGATTGTTCAATAATTGTCTTAATTTANCATAGTCAGGAGTTCTGAAAATACTCCATTCNGTACANATTAANAGNGCATCNGCNNNTTCNANNGCNGNNTACATAGANTCTGNATAATNNAAGTNTATTNCCNAANCGNTTTTCNATATTTGGCATTGCCTCAGGATCAAAGACCTGAATTTTTGCGCCTTTTTCAAGCAAAGCTTCCATCATATCAATGGATGGGGCCTCACGAATATCGTCTGTTTCAGGTTTAAATGCCAATCCCCAAAGGGCNATGGTTTTTCCTTTCAAGTTATTTTTGAAATAACTCTCAATCTTTGGAAGCAAGATTGTTTTTTGTGCGGAATTGATTTCAATTACTGAATTTAAAATCTTGAAATTATAGTTTTCGTCTTTTCCGGCTTTTTGAAGTGCTTTCACGTCCTTTGGGAAGCAAGAGCCGCCATAGCCAATTCCTGGGAAGAGAAAACGCTTTCCAATGCGGCTATCGGTACCCATACCAGCACGTACCATATCTACATCGGCGCCAACTTTTTCGCAATAGTTGGCTATTTCGTTCATAAATGTAATCTTGGTTGCCAAAAATGAATTTGCTGCATATTTTGTAAGTTCTGCAGATTTTTCATCCATGATGATTATTGGGTTTCCAGAACGTACAAAGGGACTGTAGAGCTTTTTCATTAATGCCGTAGCTCTTTCACTACTCGAGCCTACGACAATGCGTTCAGGTTTAAGAAAATCATCTACTGCAAAGCCTTCACGAAGAAACTCAGGATTGGAAACCACATCAAATTCACAAGAGGCATTTTTAGCGATTACGCTCTGTACCTTTTCTGCGGTACCAACGGGCACAGTACTTTTATCAACGATGACTTTATATTCCTTTATTTTCTTACCTATCTCTTCAGAAACATTCAAAACATACGAAAGATCGGCAGAACCGTCTTCATCTTCCGGCGTTGGGAGCGCTAAAAAAATAATATCGCCGTGCGCTAAACCTTCATCTAGAGAAGTAGTAAACTTTAAACGGTTTGCTTTAATATTTCTTTCAAATAGAACATCCAAATGTGGTTCATAAATCGGTACAATGCCATTGCGCATTTTTTCTACTTTGCTTTCGTCTATGTCTACACAAATTACTTCATTCCCTGTTTCTGCCAAACAGGTCCCCGTTACAAGGCCTACATAGCCTGTTCCTATCACTGAAATTTTCATTTATCTTCTTTTTTCTTTTCTAATATTGAAAAGGTTGGGTTTGTTATTAAAGCGCAAAAGTACAATTTGAAATTCTTTTTATAAGGGTTTTTATTCTGTTGTTTTGTTCGTTTGGGTAGTTGTCATTAATACAATTAAAATGAAGCCCACATAATATGCTCCAATTTGTCTGTGAAACAGATTTTCAACCATACAGTACATTACCAATATTGATACCATAGCTGTTGGAAAGAATTTTTTATGGGTAGCTATAAAGCTGAAAATTATAAACACCAAAAACACCAACAATGCAATAAAACCAGCACTTAAATAAAAGTCTAAAAACTGATTATGAGTGTTATAGCGTTCAGATACGAACTTTTCTTTCTTCTTCGAATTGACTATTTGATCTTCATAACAAGAAACCAATTGATNTTTTGTGGCGTCAAAGCCAATTCCAGTAAGAGAAAAGCCTTGGTCTGAAATAATATTTTTGGCGCAATTCCACACAACAGCCCTTAGTTCATAAGTCATTGAATTTTCAATAAAAGCTGGAGGATTTTTATGATTTTCTCTTTGGCTAGATTGAATAAATTTTTCGTTTTTGATAACATAAAACAGGCTGACGACCGCAAATATGGCAAATACCGCGATTAAGGCTTTCCATATTTTGCGTTTGCCATAAAACTGTCTAATCAATAATAATACGAAAAGCGAAACTACTGCAATTTTTGAGGAAATTAGGACAATAAATAGGGCGTTTATCAGAATATTTGCCAAATAATAATTGTTATTTGGGTGATATTTCTTTTTTATTGACTTATACGAAATCAAAATACTAAAGGTACTGAGTAGCCCTAGGTAAAGCCTGTCTATCAATAAAGATTCTATAACCTGTGGGGAGTCGCCCAGCGCAAAACTTCCAGTGGCATCGGTTATTAGCACAAAATTATATACCGAAAAAAGAATGGCCGCAAGGGACGAAAAAATTATTGCGCTATTAATTTTTTTTGCATCAGCTACAGGAATGTAAAGTACAGCCAAACCTACGGCAATCATTACTTTCTTAATAATATTGAAATCATCCGGTAATCTGCCACTAGCAAAGGAGTCAATCAATAAATAAGTAAAAAGACCTAAAAAGATAACAATAGGAAGCGATTTTAGCTTTTGGAAATCATCTTTNTTAACAATAAATGGAAAGGCGATTAACAAAATTGCTAAAAGTATATTCGGTAAGGCACGAATATAATTATCAAAAGGAATAATAAGGTATAAAAGCAAAAAAGCATAAGGGTATATGGCGGAGAGCAGAATCCTCATTATTTAAAAAAATATGTTTTAAATTTTAGGGGAAGATAGAAAACTCTTGCGAGATATTGGATTTTAGATAGAAGATTTTGGACGGGAGGCAAGATATTCAGGTAAATTCTTATTTACAAAGCCAAGAATATTTAGAAGGTTATGGAAGNAATTTTATTTGTAGGAAAAAAGGGCTGTTTTCTTACAATTTAAGGACTTTGATACGGCTTTGCTATGGCTTTGATACGGCTTTGCTATGGCTTTGGTATGGAGTATCCGTGGAGGTATTTTTTATGATGGAGTAATTCGCCTCTATTTTTTAGAAAAGTGCTCCCTTAACACTAGATATATAAACTTCGAATTACCAACCAAATAGCGTTTCCACATACGTCTCGGCTCTTGGGCAAAACGATAAAACCATTCCAGCCCCGCTTTTTGCATCCATATAGGTGCACGCTTAGTTTTGCCTGCCACTACATCAAAACTGCCGCCAACGCCCATAATTAGATTTACGTCTTTAAGGGTCTCGCGGTATTTATAGAGAAAGTTTTCCTTAATGGGTGATGAGATGGCCACAAACAACATTTGGGTACCGCTGTCTGCTATCTGTTGGGCAATTTCTTCCTCTTCAGAAGGGCTGAAATAACCATTACGATAACCTGCAATGATGTTGGGACTGTAAATTTCAGAGTATTTGTCAACAACGTTTTTAACCACTTCTTCCTTAGCGCCAAAAAGGAAGATTTTGTTGTTGTTTTTATGTGCCATTTCCACTAGGCTTGCCATTAGGTCTATTCCCGCAACTCGTTCTTTAAGTGGTTTTCCTAAAAAACGTGAAGCCCAAACTACTGCTTGTCCATCAGCGTTAATAATGTGACTTTGGTTGACGCTGTGGCGCAGTTCTGGATCTTTCTGCAAAGCCACAACTTTTCCAGCGTTAACTACTACATGGTGCACTTGTTCACCTGTTTGTATTTTTTCTTCAACCAAGGCAAGGGTTTCCTGCATGGAGAGGTTATCTATAGTGGTGTTTAGAATTTGAATTCTAGTATTCATGTGTTTCTAAAAAATAGTATGAAAATGCGTAAAACATCCAGGCCTGCGCCCATCTCATATAAGGAATGTTTGAATTGAAATATTTATTCTTTTGATATTGGAAAAACCCTTTTTCGGATTGCATATTTTCAATGGTCCAATTCAAAACACGATCAATTAATTCTTTGTTTTCTTCGAAAACTTCCAACTTGCTCAAAGTTACAACCAATTGCGCAGGTGCGTGAATATCTATCGGAAAAACTGAGTTGTTATAATATTTTGAAATTCCTTCTTCGGTAAAAAAGGTTTTTAAAAAATAATCCAATCCTTTTTCAATAGGTTCTGAAAAAGAACTATCCCCAGATATTTTTTGGTAGATATAAATACATTCCAGATTGTAGCCAGTATGAAAATTATCTACCCATTGATGATACGGCAAAGTACCATAGGCCCAAGCACCATTTTCTTGTTGAAAATCAACAGCATACTGAACTGCTTTACGAGCTTCGGCAATTAAATTTTCATCTTTGGTAAACTCATATACCAAACTCAATAATTTTGCACCAAGCAATGAAGCATTAAAAACTTGGGTTTTATCCAATGGTGAATAGGAAAATGAAAAATTGCCTTTTTCATCATAGGTTCTGTTTAAGTCCTTTAAAATAAATTGCGTTGCGCTTATTGCAACTTCCAAATATGCTTCGTTATTTGTGATTTTATAAGCTTCTAGTAAAGCTTCCGTGATAAAAGTAGTTGCAACTACCGTAGGCATTCCTTTGGGTTGAAAGAAAGCACGAGCCTGCCAGTCAAAATTATATCCCCAGCAAGCGCCTGAATAGCCTTCGGATTGCATATTAATTACTTGTGATGAAAGTTGATTAATTTTATCGAGATATTCAGATTTGGGGTCCGTTTTATAAAGATTGCAATACCCCGTGATAAAAAGACCGAGTCCCTTCGCATTATACCCTTTTTCTACGGAAGTAATTTGGCGTAAATTAATTGGGCTTCTTTTAAATATCTGAATCCACGCAAGTCTAAAAAATCGGCTTTTTGAAATTACAGGAATCGATTGGAACAATTTACTGTTCAAACCATCATAGGGGTCCCAACCTTTAAAGTTTTCCTTTTCGCAATAGGATTTCAATTTTTGGAAACTATTCTTAAAATCGGCCATTCGTTCCTACATTGTTCTTTGGAGTTGCAAAAGTAAGGGAAATAAGTAAATAGTATATAAAAGGCTTCACAGGTTTCAAAAATCTGTGAAGCCTGAGAAAATCATTTTTTTTATTTAAATATCTTGCGGCAATCCTGTAGCCAAAGAATCCAAAATTTTAAACGTGGTAAGCGTTGTAAGATATATAGATTCAAAAGGAATCGAAGCTTCGGTATTTTGTTTTAAGGATTTTAAAAAGGTCTCAACTTCTTGTTTGTGGCCTTTTCCGTCCAATTTAAGTTTTATTTGTTTGTTGCCTTTGTGGATATCACCTTTTCTGAAATCGTGGATTCTACCCACTTTTCCACCACTAAAAACTTCAATCAATTCTTTTGGAAGCGATTTGTCGCCATTGCCAAGATATAAAAGATTCCCGATAGAACCATCGCTAAAGGAAACGGTAATAGAAATATTATCTTCAGTTGTTAAGCTTTGATTGTCCGTTTTAATGGAAGCTGCATAAACCTTTACAGGTTTTGCATCAGTAAAATATTGCATCAAATCAATAAAATGGCACATTTCACCAATAATTCTTCCGCCGCCAATATTTTTGTTCTGTGTCCAATGATCCTTTGGAATAAAGCCTGCATTTATACGAATGTTCACCACTTTTGGTTCGCCATTACCAGCAAATTCGGACTTTATCTTTTCAGCAATTGGGGAAAATCTTCGTTTGAAGCCGACCATTAATTTTTGGTTGTTTTCCGAATAAACCTTTTTAACCTCCTCTAGTTCGTCATAATTCATCGCCAAGGGCTTCTCAACGAAAACATTTTTTCCTGCTTTCAAAGCCTCCATAGTGTATGAAGCGTGGCTGTTGTGTGGCGTTGCAATAAAAACCGTGTTTATTTTGCTATTGTTGATTACATCCTGCGCATCGGAAGAGGCATTGTTAAATCCGAACTTTGAAGCAACGTTTTTCGCAGTAATTCCCTTGGTTGTCACAACCGTATCTAGAGACGCTCCCTCTTTCTTAGTATAAGGAATCAAATAACTCTGCGCAAAACTACCCGCACCAATGAAACCGATGTTTAGAGTTGAAATGGCATTTGACTTTACTGAAACAAGCGATGTCTTTTTCGTCTCGCTTTCTGGATAGGAAAGGAGAATACCAATGTGTGGCTCATCTACTTTGCCCAAAACAATATCATACGCTTTTTCGGCATCGGCAATATCAAAGGTATGTGTGATAAGATCTTTAAGTTTTACGGTGCCTTGAGAGATGAGATCCAAAAAGGTTTCCATATTGCGTTGCTCGGTGTAGCGCACGTATGCAAAAGGATAGTCAACACCATCTTCTTCATAAACAGTATCATATCGTCCTGGGCCGTAAGAACAAGACATTTTCAGTTCAAGTTCCTTTCTATAAAAATCTGGGTCGCGGGGAATGTCCATCTTTACGGCGCCCACTACAATAACTTTTCCTTTTTTACGGCTTATTACTGCGGAAAGCTCAATGGGGTCGTTGCTTGGCGCAGCGGCTGTGATAATCACACTGTCAAAACCATGGCCATCAGTAAAATTATCTATTGCTGTATTTAAGTTTGAATCGCTTCGCAACATTGCGGCATCCGCCCCACTTTTTATGGCGAGGTCAACCAAGTTTTTGGAAAGATCCACACCAAAAACACGGCAGCCGTTTGCTTTTAATAATTGCACGGTAAGCTGACCTAAAAGTCCGAGACCGATTACACAAACCTTATCGCCCAATCTGGGTTCTGCTTGGCGTACGCCCTGTAAGGCGATTGCGCCCAACGTAGTAAAACTTGCTTCTTCAAAAGAAACATTATCTGGGATTTTAACTACCAAGTTCTGCGGAATGGCAACCACTTCAGCATGTGATGCATAATCCTGTCCAGCACAGGCAACACGATCGCCCGGAGTGAATTTGCTGTTGCTATCCATGGAAGCGGCAACAACACCAGAGGTACTGTAACCAAGTGCTTTTAACGAATCAAGTTTTGTTTTTACTTTATCGATGGTGGCTTTTAAGCCCTCTTTTTTTATATTTTGAAGTACTTGCGCAACAAGATCTGGACGTTGTTTGGCTTTGCCGATAAGGCTGGCTTTCCCAACTTTTACGGTACCTCTTTCAGTTCCTGCGCTTATTAAGGAATATTTGTTCTCAACTAATACCATATTTTCCGAAATGGAAGGGTTTGGCACTTCATCTACATATAATTCTCCTGTTTTAAAGTTTTGGATTACTTGCTTCATTATTGCGAATTTTGGTGCAAAAGTAAGGTTTTTGAAGACGAGAATCCAATAAAATACTTATTTTAAAAATTTGAGTTTCTGAAAGCAAGGCGATGAAAATAGATGGAAACTGAAATAATATTTTTTGGCAGGTTCCTACATTTTAATAAATTTCTTTGTACCCCTATTACCATCAAATGTAACTTCCACAAAATAGATGCCAGCACTTAATTGTGAAACATCTATACTATTTGAAGTATATTCATTTACCAAAGTTCCTTGGGGAGAGTATATTTTTACATTCTCAATGGGGGTTTTTGATTGAATGTTTAGCATATTGTTGGTAGGGTTGGGAAAAACTTTGAAAGACAGGCTGTCAAAAACATTCAATCCTAAGGCAGTGCCATCAAATGATATCCAATCATAATAATTTTCTTGAAATGCAACACCAGGATCCAAAGCTCCAAGAATTGAACTGCTTCCTGAATTTTTATCAATAATTCGAAAATCATATTGTAGAAAACCAATATCAGTTAAATAAATATTATTTGTATTTGGATCCCATGCCATACCTCCTCTTCGAGCATCAAAACCAAGGGGGCCAATTAATGTAGATTCTCCAGTGTTTTTATCTAAACTGTAGAAATTATCATTATTAATGTCATATGAATACATTTGGCCACTTCCGTCAATAGCTAAAGAAGTGGGGTTAATACCAGTTGAACCAATTAAAGTAGAATTTGCTGTGCCGAGATCAATAGAATATAATTCACTATTTGATATTGCATATAATATACCCGAAGTTGGGTCGAATTCTAAACCTCTCCAACTTAGATAATTTAAGGTTCCAATTTGGATATTAATATTCGCGTCTAAATCATAAAAACTTAAGACATATTCATTATCGGCGTACACATAAGAAATGGTGTAGATAAGATTTGGATTATTTGGATCAATTGCTCCTCCAGAATAACTTCTTAATACATTGAATGGATATGAAAAAATATCTTCTAGGTTATTGGTGTCATAAGTGCGAAATCTCTTTATATACTCTTGCTGCCCTAATATTCGATTCCCTGTCATACCAGTATAAACGTAAGAGCCACTTAAAACCTCTTTAGAATCAGTGTTTATTGTTTGAGATATTAGCAAATTGGAAATAAAAAATATTGAGATCAAAAAAATGACTCTTAATTTCATAATTTATGTTTTGGTTTTTTACATTTTTATAAATTTCTTTGTACCCCTCTTACCATCAACTGTAACTTCCACAAAATAAATTCCAGCACTTAATTGCGAAACATCTATACTATTTGATGAATATTCATTTATCAAAACTCCTTGGGGAGAATATAATTTAACTTTTTCAATAGGGGTTTTTGATTGAATGTTTAGTGTATAATTAGTAGGATTGGGGAAAAGTTTGAAAGAGATATTGTCAAAATTATTCAATCCTAAAGCACTACCGTCAAATGCTATCCAATTATAATATATCTGTTGAAATTCAAAACCACCATATAAAGATCCTAAAATAGAGCTCATTCCCGTATTTTTATCAATAATCCGGAAATCTGAAGTTTGATTATCCCAACTAATTGATATTAAAAAAATATTATCTGTATTTGGATCCCAAGCCATACCACCTATTTTGGCATCGAAATCAAGGGGGGCTATAAATGTAGACTCTCCAGTATTTTTGTCTATACTGTAGAAGTTATCACTATTTATATCATAAGAATACATTTGTCCATTACCGTCTATGGCTAAAGAAGTATTGTTAATACCGGTTATGCCAATAATTGTTGAAATTGCCGTAGTGGGATCAATAGAATATAACGTATTATTTGTTATTGCATATAAATTTCCAGATTGGGGGTCGAATGCCAAGCCTTTCCAATTTCTGAAATCTAAAATCCCAATTTGGGTATTAGTGTTCGTATCTAAGTCAAAAGAATTAAAGACATATTGATTATCAGAATATATATAGGAAATGGTATAAATATATCTTGGATTATTGGGGTCAATTGCTCCACCGTGAGATCTTCTTAATACACCAAACGGATAAGAAAGTAAAGTTTCTAAATTATTTGTATCATAAGTTCTAAATTTCTTTATATACTCTTGATCCCCCAAAATTTGATACCAAGTCAAACCTGTATAAACATAAGAGCCACTTAAAGTCTCTTTAGAATCAGTATTTATTGTTTGAGAGATTAGCAAATTGGAGTTAAAAAATACTATAATTAAAAATATTATTTTTAGTTTCATAACTTACTTTTTAAGTTTTCTATAATTTAATCATAATTTTTCAGAGCCCTTATACTTTAATAAATTTCTTTGTTACACTCTTACCATTAACCGTAACATCCACAAAATAAATTCCAGAACTTAATTGTGAAACATCTAAACTATTTGATGAATATTCATTTATCAAAACTCCTTGAGGAGAATATATTTCTACGTTCTCAATGGGGGTTTTTGATTGAATGTTTAGTATATTTTTAGTAGGATTGGGGAATAATTTAAAATCGACGGCAGCGAAGTCTTCAATACCAACCAATTCGCAAAATTCACTATAAGAAGCCGTAGTATCTTTACACCAATTATTGTTGTTGCAAGTTCTAGTATTTGCATAATTCTCATCATCCACTTGAATACAGGCTAAATTAGAATTGTCATATACTTCCATATTATTTAGCATTGTATTATTTACGTTTTGAATGTTGAAATTTCTTAAATGATTGTTGTTACCCTCAATCCAAATGAGGTTTGGGTTTTGAGATAAATCAAGCGTAGCTATCTCATTGTTATCAAATTTAATATCATAAAGCAATGGATTATGGGAAACATCTAGCTTATTAAGCTGATTATTAGAACAAAAAAAAAGCAACTGAGGATTTGTTGACAAATCAATATCCGTAAATCGGTTGGAATCGATTTGAAGGTAGCGAAGATCTGGATTAAAACTTAAATCTAATGTCGATAAATTATTATAGCGACAGACTAGATAGTCAAGACTGGGATTGTTAGATGTATCTAAACTATTCAGGCTATTGTTTTGACATTCTATTCCTGTAAGATTCAAATTGTTTGATATATCTATATTTCCCAAGGGGTTTGAGGTACAGCCTAAGTAATTAAGATTGGAATTTTGAGAGACATCTAAGCTTGATAAATTGTTTCTTTTGCATATTAATACCTCAAGATTTAGATTTTGGGACACATCTAAATTTAAAATATTATTGTCTGAACAATCGAGTCTCTTAAGACTTGGATTTTGCGAAATATCTAAAGCTGCCAAATTATTTTGGTATAATTCAAAAATTTCTAAATTTTGATTTTCAACTATACTGAAGTTTGTCAAATCATTACCAGAAATATTTAGTTCAATAAGATTAGGGGCAGTAGCTAGATTTAGAGTTGTTATAAAATTACCATCGCAGTTAAAATACTCCAAGTATGTAAAACTTTCAATACCTACCAAATTGCTTATTAACTGGTTGTCTACCTTTAATCTTAAAACTGCGTCAGCTTCACTAATTTGTATTTCTCCATCATTATTCGTATCGGCATCTGCGTTAAATATTCCATCGCCATTTGTATCTACACAATGGGTATTTATCAATGCATTTTTAAAATTTGCATTTGGAATATTCACAATCTGGCCTAATGAGAACTGTGCTAATAAAAGTGCTGATATAATTAATAAATTTTTCATGCTGCTACTGATAATTGTCTTAAAGATAAGAATTACTAATAAAAAAATAAATGATTAAACTTTTATCTTAAAAGATTGAAGAATACATTTCTCGATAGACTTGAATGTTAATCTCTAAAGGATTTAATGGTTCCCTTTTGTATTTATTCAAAGTTTCATTAATTTTTAAATATAAATCTTGGCTATCTCTATTCTTAAATAAAATTGTGCCTTCAGGCCTAAAGGTAACATCAGAGGCTATAATTGGTCGGTTTAAAAATAGTGCTTCTCTTACTGTTAGGGCATCGCCATCTGTATTTGTTGCGCGGACTACCAAATCACTCACCATCATTAGTTTTACAAAAGAAATGGGATAGGGTATTAAGGTAATTTCTTCCCCTAAATTTTCATCTTTAATTATTTGCGCATAATGGTCGTATAGATTTAGTTTTTCTTCCATTGAAGCTATCACAAAAATAATTTTATAGTTTTTATTGTCCTTTTTTATGGAACGGGCAACATCAATTAACAAATCCAATCCATATAGATCCTGCTCCTTATGTAAAACCAGCTTAAATGCATTGTTTACTATTATTTTTTTACTCTTATTTTTTTCTAAAAGAGTCAAGATTTCTATTGGTAAATTTTTTTCTTCAGATATATCTGGGGGGATAAAAGCAGGTATGATAATCTCATTTTTTATTTTAAATTTTTTTGAAATTTCTTTACTAACAAAAATTGTTTTGGACGTTAGTGATAAAAATAATTGAGTAATACTTATTGAGTATCTATTGGTAAGATTACTCAACGAATGAATTGTAACTACAGTTTTTTTTCTTAATAAGAAAGCTAGAAAAATATGTATACATCGAAGCCACCAAATGCCAGTATGAATGTGAACAACATCTGCATCCTTTAACAATCTTAAATATTTAGGTATATTTTTACTTCTTAAGTTAAATACATTAGTTTCAACCTTAGTTCTTGGAGACTCATCAATAAAAGTGAAATCATGTAGCTCCTTTAATAGTGAGGCAAGTCTCTTGATATGAATACTTACTCCTCCAACAGCAGAATAGGGTCCAATTTCTAATATATTCTTCTTCATCTATTTAATATCACAAATCAATTAATTCTAGCTTTATCAGAAAGGGAGGGGGAAGCCAACATGGCAGTAAAAAAAGCAAACAAAACAACTCCGCTTTGACTTTCAAGTGTGGACTCGGTTATCATAAAAATTATTTGGATGGTAATTATTGAAATTCCAAGATACTTTCTATTTAAGTAGCACTCTTTAAAGGCAATAAACATTATTGTAACCAATAAAAAAAGCCCTAACAGGCCATAATATAAGGTTGTTTCTAAAAATTGGTTGTGTGCGTTATATTGATAAATATAACCCGTTTCAAAACCATTCTTTAAATATTGATCATATAAGGTTTCATGGCCATCACCTGTTCCTGCTCCAATAACTAAGTTGTTGTTTTCTATTACTTGAAGCACTGATTGCCATTGATTCGTTCGTGTGTCAATATCTGATATTGCTATTCCTTCAGGGGTTTCAGCATTAAAACGTTTTTGAAAATTTGGAGAAAAATATGAAAATAGAATAATAAGAATTGAGAAAAATAGAAAAACTATATTCTTTGGTTTTAGCATAGCCCTTTTACTTAAGAATAAAATTATTGTACTAACGGCAAGAGCAATAACAGCCATTCTTACACTTAAAATATATAAAACTATTAGTAAAAAAAGAATGAGCGTTGTTTCTATTCTTTTTCTTGACCCACTTGATTTTAAGACAATCTCTGTAAAATAGGCTATCGCTATAATTACATACATTGCATAATAGGTAGTGTGGATATCTAATAGCAATCCAAACTTGTCATAATAAAAATAATCTCCAAAATTATTTATTTTGAAATAGCCTGCTTTAGTAATTGCAAACATTGCTGAAACTATTACGCCATAACTAAAGTATTTTATAAGAACTTGCTTTATTTGGGGAGTGATATCAATAGAAAAGAATATTAATGGAAATATTAAAAAAGGTAATTGTTTTTGAAGGTTTTTAATTCCCTCAGCTATATTTTGTGAATACAACATTCCGAACAATGCAATCCAAAATAACGAGCTAAAGAGAAGAAAATAAATAAAATTCTTTTTTAAATACTGATATTTTTGCTGAAATGAATTATAGAAAAACCAACACAAAGCACATACAATTATGCTTTGAGAGTTTAAGCTGTATTTTGGCAATGAAAGTGTTATCAATACAAGCACTAAAGACCCAAAAAACAGCTGTTCCTTTATGTTTTTGAAACTACTCAATTAATCTCTTTTAAAAGAAGTTTATTTAGAAATAGATATCCCTTTTCATTTAAATGAACCTCATCTTCTGCTAAATAATCTGACTTGTCATTCAAAAAATCAAAAAAATCAATGATTTTGGTTTTATTGTAAAGCTTAGAGCAATCAATAAGGTTTTTATTAAACTCTTTATTATATGAAATAAAATTTTTATTCGTCGAAGGGGGAAGAGTAATGAGGTAAATCATCTTGGTCTCTGTTTTGTTTTGAAGCAATCTCAAAATTTCGCAAGTGTCATTCTTAATTTTGGTTATATCCAAGTTCTTATCCTGAGCTCCAAAAAATAAAATATAATATTCTGCTGGTCTTGCTTTTTTAATTTTAGTAATAAGGTCTGTTGTCTTATCAAAAGTACCTCCCACATATGGATATCCATAGACGTCTAATTTATTTCCAACAAAGTAAAAACTTCCTTTTTGAGCAAGATTTTTCCTCAAATCCCTACCTCTTCTCCAAATTATTTGAGAATCACCAATAGTCATCGTTAGCTTACCCTCTGGTTGGATAAGAGGCAAATTAATAATTTTCAGCTCGCCTATTTTATCTTTTTTATTAGGAATACTGTTAATCCATTTTACCCCAGAAAAAACAATATGATTACTGTCTTTTAATATTTCTGATGTTCTAAAATAGATATCTTTTTTATTCTTAAGAAGAAAAGTATTATTTGTATTTAAAGTTGTAGGAACTTGAAAATCATTTTGAATGGATAAATAATCATTAGAAACTGAATCAATTTTAATTCCTTTAAAATTATTTAATAGCACAATATGTTCCCAGTCATAATTGAATTGTATAAAATTTATGTTTGCCCGACTGATGAAGTTTAAGGTTAAATAACCAAGTAAGACACCCCAAATTATTATAAAAACCTTAAATGGAGGCATTTTATTCATTTTGAATCTTTTTATTTTCTTCTTCTTTATTATAAAAGTACAAGGGATACAAAAAAAGTAGTGATGCCATCAGAAACGCAATATTATTCAATGAATATGAAAATAATGCGTCTAAGAACAATGAAAAATAAATAACAAAGACCAATTCAAATTTTTGTTTTGACCATTTTAAAAATAAAGGAGCCATTAAAATTAGCAAATACAAAAGGCCTCCAATGATACCCATTTCAACAAATAGGTGGGGATAATAAGTATCGGTGGTTGCCAAGTTAATTGTATCATACCAATTAAAATGATGTTTACTATAGATAGGTGAACGATAGGTTACTGATTCTGGCCCCCCAAAGGATCCAATACCTTGACCAAACAGATTAAAGTCTGCCAATTCATCGAACATTACTCGATAAGATTCTGCTCTGGCAGAATCGCCTTCGGTAATATATTGTTCTATCCTTAAAGCTATGCTTTCGCCCATGCTTGACACCACTTTTGGAATGGCAATAAGAGCTATTATAAAAAGAAAGCCTACAACTTGAAAAAACTTTAGTTTGTTTTTATATTGTATAAAAAGTAAGACTAATAAAGTTCCAATTGTTTTATAGGAGAAACTCAAAAAAAGTGAGATAATGAATATAGACAAGACAAAATTTTTCCATTTTCCACTATAATATTTTCGAGCTAAAAAGAATGCAATTAAATTTATAAAACCAAAAAGGCCAAAGAAGGCTACAATACCCGTAGCCCTGATAATCCCAGACGAAACATTATAAAATGGGTTTCCATATAAGTCTATACCATAAAACCATTGATTAACTCCTCTAGCCCAGTTTATATAATTAATTACCTGCCAAAAATCATTTATTAGCACAAATATTATAAAGGCACTAAAAAGTAATTTAAAGTGTTTTTTAATTGCATATCCATACAATAAAACAGATATGGGAAAAAGATAGCGCACACCTTCAGAAATTGCTGCATTAATATTAAAGGAATGTACTATTCCATATAAAAAAAAAGGTAGGAAAATCAGTAAAAAAAATATAAAAGCCCCGTGATACTTTAAATGAATAAAAGCATATAAGAACATATACAAAACTGCTCCAACCTTAAGAATTGAAGATAGAGAAGAAATTATGGGCATAAGTATTTCCGAAGTAAAAATTAAAAAGAAAGGAAAAAGGATTAATAAATCCTTTAATAGCTTCGTTAACGGTATGTTCTTTTTAATCAATATCATAAGAAAATATTACGTTCCTTAAATTTTAAATTCGTTTCGATACTTTTCGTGCAAAATAAGTCAAAGCGAACAAACTAACAATATTTTGAAACACATAGGCAGCTCCTGCACCCATTATACCATATTTTACATCCAAGAAATATATAACTGGGCATGAAATCAAAAAAATAATAATTGAAGCGAATGATATATATTTCATTTTACCCAAACTAAGAAAAATGACCCCTTTCAATGTATAAAATGCTTCTATAAGCCAACCAACAAGCATTATTCGGAAAACAGGCATTGCACTATCATATTTATCGCCAAAAACAAAACCTACTATTATGGGTAAAAATATTTGTGAGACAACAAAGATTATAGTTGCAATAAAAATAAATTGCTTTTCAAATTTTTTATGTTTTTGAAAGAAAGTACTTAAATTATTCGAAGATTCGGACATTTTTGGAATGACGAATTGTTGGACCGTCGATGAAACTATCCCAATACCTTGTATCAAAATAAGTGCAAATGCATAATTGCCGAACATATCTCTATCCAGAATTACATAATTGGCAATCAGAAAGCCAGAATGTATTTTAAATTGATCTATCAGTTGTGCTACAAAAGCCGTTTTGGAGAGACTAATGACCTTAGTTTTGATTTCCAAAGATCTATTTGTCAATCCTTTGTTAACAAATTCCTTTCTTAAATCATATAATAAAATAAGGGTAGCAAGTATTGTTGAAATAACCATTGAAAGAACATACCCGCGAATAAAAAAGAAATATGTAAAAGACAGAACAAATACTGCAGAAATCAACTTAAGATAAAGAACTACAGTGCTAATTCGCTTAAACCTATCAATTGCTTGATAATAGCGAATCAAAAGCATAGTAAGAACAGATGGAATAATTATAAAAGAATATTGTTGAAACCAGTATAAAAGTGTTTCATCTTGCGAGATGAATCCCAAGTATCCCAAAAGGTTAAAAATTATGAATATAATCAGAGAAAAGACAGTGGCGTACTTCAAAGAAAAAATTAGTGCAACCTTTCTAATAGCGCTGTCTTTATTTTCAGGTATTACCTTTAAGATTGCAAAAATAACGCCCCCACCACCTAGCACAATTGCCATATTAGCAAAAGTTTCGATGGTTTTAACAATCCCAACATTTGTTGGAGACATAATTTTGGCTACCAAAAGGCTAGAGCCAAAAACAATAAATTGAACAGAATAATTTGAAACAATAAGGTGAAAAAAGCCTTTGTTTTTTAATTTTAAAAAAAGTAACATCAGCCTTTCCACAAGAAGTTATTTTAATACTCCACAAAAATCTAGAATATGAATGTTAGGATTTGTATTCAACCCTTTAAACTCTTTATGGGCTACCAAAAACACCATAATGTCACAAGTTATCTTGGCTTCTGTTATCGATGTTAAATTAAACTTGCCATGTGCTTTTAGGTTTGGCTCAACAAACAAAACTTTAAATCCGTCTGTTTCCAATTGTTCTGCAACATGAAGTGCTGGAGATTCCCTTAAATCATCAATATTAGGTTTAAAGACAAGCCCCATACAGGCTATAATTGCATCCCTACCATTTTTTATTTTAAATTGAAGCGCGGCGTTTTTCACTTTTTCAATAGCCCATTCTGTTTTGAAATTGTTTATTTCGCGAGCGGAACGAATTATTTTTGATTCCTGTGGAAATTCAGAAACGATAAACCAGGGATCTACCGCAATACAATGTCCGCCAACGCCTGTGCCGGGTTGTAAAATATTCACGCGTGGATGTTTGTTTGCCAAACGAATCAATTCCCACACATTGATGTTTGCTTTATCACAAATCATAGAAAGTTCATTTGCAAAAGCTATTTGTACATCGCGCGATGAGTTTTCAACCAATTTGCACATTTCAGCTGTTTGTGAATTGGTTTTGTGCAATTCACCCTTTACAAAATGCTTGTAAAACCATACTGCTTTTTCTGTAGAAGCTTCATCAATTCCGCCTATAGCGCGATCATTCTGTTCCAATTCATAGATTACGTTTCCAGGTAAAACGCGTTCTGGGCAATATGCAATAAAGATCTCGTCTTTTAAGTCTGGACGTTCCTCAAAAATTATTTCTTGAATTTTATGGGTTGTTCCTACTGGACTGGTAGATTCCAATATAACAAGTGCGCCTTTTTGCAATGTGGAAATAATATTTTTAACAGCTTTTTCGACATAGGAAAGATCTGGAACGTGGTTTCCCTTAAAAGGAGTTGGAACCGCAATCAGATACACATCTGCTTCTACGGGTATTTTAGAGGCCTTCAGGTAACCTTGCTTTACTACATGATGAACAAGGCCATCGAGATCTGGTTCAACAATATGAATTTTGCCCTCGTTTATGGTATCTACCACATGTTGATGTATATCAACCCCAGTTACATATATTCCTTTACTTGCTATAAGTGCTGCAGTAGGCAACCCAATATAGCCAAGTCCCATCATAACCACCGTCGGTTTCTTTTCCATTTTATAATGCTTCAATAAATTTTATAATTCTTTCTGTTGCTTTTCCATCACCATATGGGTTGTGCAACATGCTCATACCATTGTAGTATTCTATATTATTCAATAATTTATCGGTTTCTTCAATAATTCTGTTGGAATCTATTCCCACCAATATTACTGTGCCTTCCTCAACAGCTTCTGGTCGTTCGGTTGTGGTTCTAGTTACCAAAACAGGTTTGCCCAAACTTGGTGCTTCCTCTTGAATTCCACCACTGTCAGTAATGATTAGGTAAGATTTTTCCATCAACCATATAAATGCAGGGTATGCAAGTGGGGCAACTAAATGTATATTTTCAATCCCACTCAAAAGTTCATTAACAGGTCCTTTTACATTCGGATTTAAATGAACCGGATAAATTATATCAACCTCTGGGTTATTTTGAGCTATTGTTTTCAATGCAGCACAAATGTTTATTAATCCATCTCCATGATTTTCACGTCTATGACCCGTGACAAGTATTATTTTTTTTTGAAAATTCAAAAGAAGTTTTAAATTCTCGATTTCTTCATCCTTAAAATTTTTTGCATTTACTTTTTCAATGCCATAAAGTAGGGCATCGATAACCGTATTTCCAGTGACTAAAATATTTTCTTCTTTGGTATTTTCAACTAGAAGATTTTTCTTGGAAAGCTCTGTAGGCGAAAAATGATAATCGGCAATTTTTCCAGTGAGTTGTCTGTTGAATTCTTCAGGGAAAGGATATTGACGGTCAAAAGTGCGTAAACCTGCTTCCACGTGACATATTTTTGCACCACTATAAAAAGCGGCGATACCTACCGCCATTGAAGTCGTAGTGTCTCCATGAACATATACGTAATCTGGATTTACTTCTTCCAGCACAGATTTCATGTTTTCAATAATTGTGGCTGTCAATGAATATAGATTTTGGTTTGGCCGCATTAAGTCCAAATCAAAATCAGGGGTAATTTCGAAGAAATCCAACACTTGGTCAAGCATTTCACGATGTTGGGCCGTAACACAGACTTTAGTTTCAAAGTTTTTGTTCTTTAAAAATTTTTGGACCAATGGAGCCATTTTTATGGCTTCGGGGCGAGTGCCAAATACTATTAAATTGGTTTTAGACATTTGATTTTTTTGAAGAATCGCAAAGTTTTTATTTCAATAACCTAATCTGCATTTGCATATTTTTTCAAGCTTTTGAAAATAAAGAGAATAAAAAATATAAAAGAGAATAGAAAAACTAAAAGCAACGGATATTTTACTTTATTTGAAATATTAAGAAGCCTTTCGGGTTCTAAATTATAATTGACGCTAACTCTTTTAATTGGAACTGTATAATCATTTTGTTGTATTTCGAGTCGTTGTAAATTGTCAATAATTTGTCTTTTCTTTTCTACCAAATTATACTGATCAGCATTATTGCTTACTGAAACAGAAGATCCTTCTTTTTTAATGGTATAATTTGATTTAATTAAAGAATCTAATTGCGCTACCATTACATAATGTTCTTGGACCTCGATATCTTTTGTTTTTTTATAGATTTTTTGGTATTCCTGAAAATGTTTGTTTTCATTAAAGTATGTAAAAAGATCATCTATGATTTTTTGGGTAGATTTTTTTCCTTTAATAGAAATTTGCATTCTATGATATTTATAGTATTTACTAGTAGCCATATTTTCCACATATTCAGAAAAATCTTGGTTCTGTGAAATAATTTTTAGGATATCTATATTTTGACGTGATTCTGAAATAAAATTATAGAGATCAACAATGGGTTCAATTTCAATGAGATTAAGTTTTGAAAAATTGGTATCCAAAACCTGTTTTAAATATATACTGTCTTTTGAAGCTATTTTTGAGTTTAAAGCCTCAACTTTATCATACAAATAATCTACGCTACCAAAATTTGGGATTACTATTAGCTCATTATTGTAAGATTCAACATTATTATAATCTTTATACAAACCAATACCAAAACCAACAATAATTAAAATTATGACTATAATAAAATATCTTTTAAAGAAATCTATTATATTAAGAATTGCTCTTGCAATACTTTTAAATATATCGTTTGACTTCTTTAACAAATACCCCAAATCAACCTCCTCAGATGAGTTTTGCTGTGCCATATAAACTAATATTATAAATTAATGACTTTATTCTTTAAAACAGATTGGAGGCTTTCCTGCCAATCTATATATTTTACTTTCAATGTATTCTGCGCCTTTGTGTTATCCAAAACACTATATGCCGGCCTTGCGGCAAAAGTACGGTAATGGTTTGTTTTTGCAAGATTTGCATCTTTTAATTTTTCACTTTGCTTAAGTATCTCCTCTGCAAACCCAAACCATGTGGTTTCGCCGCTGTTGCTATAATGGTAAACGCCATAATTTGTTGAATCTTGCGCAATTACCTGTAATAGCACTTTCGCCAAATCATTTGCGTTCGTGGGCGTTCCCGTCTGTTCGGTTGTGATTGTAAGTGATTTTCCTTCTTCAGCGTATCTTAAGATCGTTTTAAAAAAATTATGCCCGTATTGCGAATACAGCCACGAGGTGCGAAATATAAAATACTTAGTGCATATTTCTTTTATATTTTTTTCTCCTTTCAACTTGGAAGCCCCGTAAATATTGATGGGGTTTGTAGGGTCGGTTTCTAAATAGGGTGTTTGTTTTTTTCCATCAAAAACATAATCTGTGGAAATATGAAGCAAAACAACATCATTCTCTTTACAGGAAGTCGCTACGTTTTTTACGGCTTCGGTATTGATGGCAAAAGCTTTTTCAGGTTCACTTTCTGCCTTTTCAACATTGGTATATGCTGCAGTATTAATACAGTGTGAAAAATTATTTTTTTTAAAGAATTTCCTTAATGAATCTTCTTCTTGAATATCAAGTTCTTCCTTTGAAACAAAGACAAATTCAAGGTCGGGAAAACTGGCAGCTGCATTTTTTATGCATCTTCCCAATTGTCCGTTTGCGCCTGTAACCAATATTTTTTTCATGAAACCGCTTCCTCAAAACCGGGAAGTTCCAAATCTTTTTCTGAAATAATGAATTCTTCCTCTGGAAGATGCCAATCTAATGCCAAGGTTGCGTCATTGTAGATTATTCCACTTTCCGAAGCTTTATCGTAATAATTATCGCATTTATAAGAAAAGATAGATTGGTCCGAAAGGGTTATAAAACCGTGCGCAAAACCGCGTGGCACAAATAGTTGTAAGTGCTCCACATCGTCTAAAATGATAGAAAATGATTTGCCGAAGGTTTCAGAATTTTTCCGAACATCTACTACAATGTCCAAAACCTTGCCCTTTACAACACGAACTAGCTTGGCCTGTGCCAGGGCATCTTTTTGAAAATGGAGTCCGCGAAGCACGCCCTTTGATGAAATGGATTGGTTGTCCTGAACAAAATCAACGGTTAGGCCAGTTACTTTTTCAAAATTTTTTTTATTATAGGTTTCATAAAAAAGTCCGCGCTCGTCACAATAAACGTTCGGTTTTAAAATAAAACAATCTTTTAAAGGTGTTTTTTGTAGTTCCAAATCTAATCTAGTTGTAGTAAATGTTTTCCGTAACCACTTTTTAACAATGGTTCTGCCAAGGCTATTAATTGTTCTTTCGAAATGTAGCCCATTTCATAAGCTGCTTCTTCAATAGCGCCAATTTTTAAGCCTTGCCTTTCCTCAATAACTTCAACAAACTGGGCGGCCTGCATTAAAGAAGCAAATGTTCCCGTATCCAACCAAGCAGTACCTTTATCGAGAATGCTGACGCTCAATTTGCCCTGTTTTAAATATTCATTGTTTACGTCGGTTATTTCCAATTCACCGCGGGCACTGGGTTTTATATTTGCTGCAATTTCTACCACGCTATTGTCGTAAAAATAAATTCCGGGAACCGCGTAATTTGATTTCGGATTTTTCGGTTTTTCCTCAATGGAAAGGGCCTTTCCATCTTTATCAAACTCTACTACGCCATATCGCTCGGGATCAAGAACATGGTATGCGTAAATTACTCCACCGTCAGGATTATTGTTTGATTGCAGCAATTCTTTCAAGCCAGAGCCGTAAAAAATATTATCCCCAAGTATCAATGCTACTTTATCATTTCCGATGAAATCCTTTCCAATAATGAAAGCTTCCGCAAGACCGTTGGGGTTTGCTTGTTCGGCATATTGAAAATTGCATCCCAGTTTTTTACCATCCCCCAAAAGTTGTTTGAAAAGCGGAAGATCCTGCGGTGTTGAAATTATCAAAATATCCTTAATGCCAGCATACATAAGTGTTGACAGCGGATAATAAATCATCGGTTTATCATAAACTGGCATTAACTGCTTGCTCACTGCCAGTGTGATGGGATGCAAACGGGTGCCCGAACCTCCAGCTAAAATTATTCCCTTCATAATCTATCTTTGTTTTCCAAGTACCAAGAAATTGTTTTTTGGATACCTGTTTCAAAATTCTCTTTAGCCTTCCAGCCTAGCTCGTTTTCAATTTTTGACGCATCAATTGCGTATCTAAAATCGTGTCCGGGACGGTCTTTTACAAATGTTATTTGGTCTTTATAAGAAGATTCTTTCGGAAGCATTTCATCAAGAAATTCACAGATAACATTTGCAATATATAAGTTTTCGCGTTCATTCCGCCCGCCAATGTTATATGTTTCGCCGAGTTTTCCTTTTTCGAAAGCTAGATAAATTCCGCTGCAATGGTCCATTACATAAAGCCAATCGCGAACATTCTTTCCATCACCATAAATGGGTATGGGTTCTCCCGATATTGCCTTTCGGATTATCGTGGGAATTAACTTTTCCTTATGCTGATTTGGGCCATAGTTATTTGAACAATTGGTAGTTACAACTGGTAAACCATAGGTGTGAAAATAGCTGCGCACAATAAAATCTGATGATGCCTTTGAAGCGCTGTACGGACTGTTTGGTGCATAGGAAGTTTCTTCGGTAAAAAGACCCGTTTCGCCTAAAGTGCCATAAACCTCATCAGTAGAAATATGCAGAAAACGCGCTGTTTTGAATTCTTCTTTTAAATCATTCGGGCCGTCCATCCAAGTTTTATAGGCACATTGGAGCAAGTTGAATGTTCCTACAATGTTAGTTTGAATAAATTCCGAAGGTCCCGAAATGGAATTGTCCACATGGCTTTCCGCAGCAAAATGAACTACTTTTTGAAATTGGTGTTCTGCGAATAGTTTTTGAATAAATTCCAAATCACAAATATCACCTTTAATGAAGGTTATTTTATCTGAAACTGCTTCCAAATTCTGCAAATTTCCGGCATAAGTAAGTTTGTCCAGTACGAATATTTCGTCTTCTGAATTTTTCAGGAGGTATTCCACATAATTGGAACCTATAAATCCTGCGCCACCGGTAATCAGTACTTTATTGTTTTTCAAAATTAATTTTTAGGAGTGTCTAAAATCTGTTTTAACATCTTTTCGGTAATCAAATAAGTGGGTTTTACACCTGTGGTACCCAATCCACCAGAGGCCAAGGTGCTTCCTGTTTCCAAAGGATTATCAGAAGCGTAATACGCATAGCGAACCTTCACTTTTGGACTAATGCTTCTTCTTATTTTTGAAGCGGCCTGTATTGCTTTTTGATAATGTGCGCCTTCCATTTCAAGTCCTATTACATTCCAAGTGGAATTGTGGAAGAATTTTAGCACATCCCGGTTTTGAAGGGAAGTGCCCAATACCGAAATCATCGTACCGGTACAAACCTTAACATCATCATCCTTAAAAAGTGATTTGTCAAGTTTATTTTTGAAGGGATAGTTATCTGCAGTACCTTCAAAGACGTGGGCCGAAGGAATCATGATATCACCTTTTCCACCTTCCAAAATTCCTGCTTTACCCATTATTGAAACTGAAGCTACATTTAAGAAATGCCGCACTTTATTATCATCAACAAAAGGTTTTAAAAGCTCGTCCATTGTTTCATAGGCCTGTTCGCCAAAAGCATAGTCCATCACAATTATAACAGGTTTTTGGGAATTTTCAATCTCTTTTAAACCTTCTGTATAGGGACTTTGCTTTATTTTGGCGGTATCAATTATCTGTACGTCAATGTTTGTCCCGCTTTGGTCTTCAATAAACATCATTCCTTCCGTCAAAGCAGTTTTATTAACTTTTTCACGGAGTTTGCCATTGGAAGCAATGCTAAGTGCTTCAAAAACCTCCATCGGTTTTTTCTTTGAGAATTCTGTCGCCAGTGCTTTTGGGCCGTAGAGACTGTTCATCACACTATGCATGTTTGCACTGATAATGTGCAGCGGACGATCCAATAAGTCTTTATCTTGAAGCGCTTGCTTTATGGCATAAGCCCACAGTTCACCGTGAATGTGGTGCCCTAAACGCTCGCGTAATACGGGACTGAAAGTGATTATACGTTTATTGTCTGCAATAACCTCATCGATGGCAAGTTTTCCCAAAAAGTATATAATATTGAAAAAGCGGTTCTCGTTCTTTTCACTTGCGAAAAAAGGATATACGCTCTTTACTTCCTCAAAAGTTCTTCCCAGAAAATTTGCGGTGTGCGTAAGCGCCACTTCTTTTTCTTCCTGTGATAGTTTTCCTTTTTTAAGTACTGCCTGCTCCAGTTTTTTCCAATCGCGGATCACTTCGCCGTTTTCGTTTATGAGCACTTGCTTCATAATTTTGTGCGATTCAATAAAAAGAAACGTCAAGTGGGTTAGAATATCATAGATTTCCGAACGGCCACGGGTTATTTCGATATTCATTTGTTCCGAATCGATCCTATAACAGTTTCTGCGGCGTTTTAGTGGAATTATAGGTTCAAAATGTGAGTTTTTATAGCCTTCATCACTCGTTAAATTGATGAATCTACATTCTTCAATTCCGTAAGGCAAACGGTCCATTACGTAGAGTAAGCCCTGCAATTCAATTTTGTCCTCTTTAATAGAACCATAAATCTCTGGGCGGAGTGTTAATAATGATTCGCGAAGCGTTTCCCCGGAAACTCCCATAGGCTTGTAAAACCCACGATTAAAGAGGTGACGCATTGTTATATAAAGCCTTTCTATGGCCTGTGTGCTTTCCTGTGCACGTGTTCTGGTATGTGATTTTAATTTATTCATTGGGTGCAAAGATAACACTAATTTTGGGGCTGTATTTGTAGTAGTGCCTCAGCTATTTTACGATCGTTGGAAAGGCGGGGAACCTTGTTTTGGCCGCCAAGCTTGCCCTGCGATTTCATAAATTCTTGAAAACTTTCTTTTTTTAGCGAGGTAATTTTTAAGGGCTGAAGCACTTTTCCCTCAATTAAATCGAAATAATATGAGTTTTGTTGTTGCATTTCAGCATCCAAAAATTTGGCTACTTCTTGAATATTTTCGGGCAGTTTTTCAAATTCCACGAGCCATTCGTGATACGGTAGTTTTCCCTCGGAAGTCGTTATCTGTGGTGCCACGGTAAATTCAGTAATTGAAAAATTGAATTTTGAAATGGCTTTGTTCATTGCCTCTTCCACTTCTTTTCCGATCACATGTTCGCCAAAGGCGGAAATGAAATGTTTTATCCTTCCCGAAACTATTACTCGATATGGTTTTGTAGAAGTAAATTGAACTGTATCGCCCAAATTATAAGCCCAGAGACCTGCGTTTGTTGAAATTATCATTACATAATTAACTCCTATTTCAACTTCGCCGATGGTCAATCGCTTAGGGTTTTCGTCAAAAAAAGTACTAGCCTCCACAAATTCATAGAAAATCCCCGAATTCAAAAGCAAGAGCATTCCCTTCGTTTTCTGACTGTCCTGAAAGGCAAAAAAGCCTTCACTGGCTGGAAAAAGTTCAATACTGTCAACCTTTCTTCCTATTAAATTTTCAAATTTTGCGCGATAGGGCTCAAAGTTTACTCCACCGTAAATGAAAAGGTTAAAATTTTTGAAAAGGTCACCGACCTTCTTACCCGTTTTTTTCTGAAGTTTTTCAAAGTACATCTGAACCCAAGACGGAATACCGCTTATAACGGTCATGTTTTGATCTTTGGTTTCCTCTACAATGGCATCTACTTTTGTCTCCCAATCTTCGATACAGTTTGTTTCCCAACTAGGCAAACGGTTCTTTTGAAGATAAGCCGGAACGTAATGTGCTACTATTCCCGAAAGACGACCCAATCTAATTCCGTTCTTTTCATGCATTTCTGGGCTCCCTTGGAGAAAAATCATTTTGCCGTCCACAAATTTAGAGTTACCCGTTTCGTTGATATAGCAAAGAATTGCATTTCGTGCGGCCGCTATATGATAAGGCATTGATTCTTTGGTAAGTGGAATGTATTTTGCCCCTGAAGTAGTTCCTGAAGTTTTCGCAAAATAGAGCGGCTTCCTGGGCCATAGGACGTTTTCTTCTCCAGAAACCACACGGTTTATGTAAGGTTTCAATTCTTCGTAATCGCGAATTGGAACCTTCTTAGCAAAATCTTGAAAAGAATTTATGTTTCCAAAATCATGATCTTGGCCAAAGGCAGTATTTTTTGCTTCGGTAATTAAAGCCTTAAAAACCTTTTGCTGGGTTTCAACAGGTTTTGTGGCCCATTTTTGGATTCTGTTTACAACAATTTTAGCAAATATCTTTGCGCCGACGGATTTTAGATACATAGTATATTAATCAAAATCGATAAAACTTGTAGGATTAACTGGAAAACCATCACGCCACAATTCAAAATGTAAATGGGGGCCAGTAGTGAGTTCACCCGTATTTCCTACTGTGCCGATTACCTCTCCAGCTTTAACAATTTCGCCCTGTTCCTTAGTGAGCATGGCATTGTGCTTATAAACCGAAATTAGGTTGTTGTCGTGTTTCAAAATAATAACATATCCTGTAGCGGCAGTCCATTCAGCAAAAATAACCGTTCCATCCGCTACGGCCTTCACTGGCGAATCTTTGACTGTCACCACATCAACAGCATAATGTTTTGACGTGGAATCATAGTTTTCTGAAATTGTTCCTTTTACGGGTGCAAATAGCGCATATTGTTGAACTTGTGGAGCAATTAAAGGATTGTATTTGTCTTCTTTGGCTACAGCCTCCCGAAGCAGAGAGTCATTTCTGGAAGTACGTATTAAAACTGAAGGATCTGTTTTGGCAACCTCTATTAGGGAATCTTTATTGAAATTAACCGTTTTAACGTCGCCCGTAAGCACTTTTTTGATTGAAGCAAGGTATTGTTCATTTACATCTAGAATCTGCTGTAAGGAGTCTGTTTTGTATGCCAGCCTTGTAGCCTTCTTTTTTAAAGCTGTGGAAGAGTATCCGGGAATATATTCGCGAAGCGGAGTGAAAGCAATTATAAAAGTAGTTGCCAAAATTAGAAACAATGCAAAAAGAGTACTGAAAACGAACACATTCAGTCTATTAAGTTTAAACGAAAAACGTTCTTCAAAGGTCTCTTCGTTCAAAATTACCAAGCGGTATTTGTGCAAAAGTTTCTTTTTGAACTTTTTGGCTCTTTTTTCTTTTTGGGTCATAATCTGCAACTGCTTTTTACAAATATAAAATAAACTGAAGCCCTACACGCTAAAGTTAACCTCAAAACGTTATATCTAAACATTTCTTGTTACCTTTGCTTAATTAAAATTTTAAAATTATGAGTGCATTGTTTATTCCTTTAGGTGTTATTGGCCCTTGGCAAATTGTATTGATTGTTGTGATTGTGTTATTGCTTTTTGGGGGAAAGAAAATTCCAGAGCTTATGCGCGGACTAGGTAGCGGCCTTAAAGAATTCAAGGATGCTTCTAAAGAAGAACCAACAGATAAAAAAATAGACGACAATAAATAAGCTTATTTTCATCTTCAAAAAAGAGCCTTTCAGTTTTAAACTAAAAGGCTCTTTTTTATAAATATTATATTTATCATTTATTCAATCTTGGCAGAATTTAATATCGATTCCAACTCAAATTGCAAGTCTCTTTTTGACACCGCGGGCGCGTATGTAAAGCCTTCAAGAATTAAATAACGGTTGTTTTTCTCGTCCCGAACGGCATAATTTACAAACGGACCACCCATCCAATCATCTTTTACTTCCCAGGTGCCCTTAGTTTCGTAAGCAAATTTTCCATCAATTTTTGTTGTAAAAAGGTACGGTGCATAGGCATCCTCGGTAATAAATTGTCCGTCATCTTCCACGGGCAAAAGTCTGCTACCTATGGAATCGCGAATTTTTATAATGTCGCCTACTGCAGTGCTATCATTCGTAATCATATTTAAAGGAACCTCATAAACCAATATGTTTGTTGTTCCGTCTTTTAAGTCTTTTCGCATCCAGAAAAAACTATCTGTTGCCTTTGCAATTCGATAAGCGCTTGGAATTTGCATACTAACGCCCATCACTTTTTTTAGTGAATCTGTTTTCATCAATGAAATAGCTGTTCTGCGCTGACGCTCCTTTATTTCAGAATTGTGAAAGGTTTCAATTATTTGAGCCGCATTTTTATTGATAAGCTCAACCAGCTTTTCTTCGGAAGAGGCTTTAATTATAGCTCCAGCCTGAGGTTTGGCGTATTCATCAGTAGCAATAGTTACTTTGTCTTCTTCACTTAAAACCACATATAGAAAAAGCCTATTACTACGGGCAAAACCCGTAAAGGCTTCAGGCGGCATTTGGTTCATTGAAAATAAGGGCTCGTCTTGCGGGAGGCCATCTGTGGGTGCTGCAAAGTTGTTCCGAATGGCTTCACCCACTATCCCGTTCCAAAGATCATTTGGTGTGATAATCTGTAAGGCGTTTATATTCCCGACAGAATTGGGAACAAGTGATTTGTCTCTCTTACCGTTATTGTTGCAAGAAGCTAATGCAACAACAAACGCTAGTAATGCGATCTTAATTATTTTCATTTAAAGGATGTTTTTGGAACTATCCTTTATAAATTTTCAGTTTAGTTCCGGGCTTTATGTTATTGCCACTAATATCGTTCCAATTTTTGATATTTTGGACTGAAACTCCAGGAAATTTTTGCGAAATGCTCCATAAGGAGTCTCCATTACGCACGGTATATGTCTTTTCCGAAGATGCATTTTGAGATTGTGCTGGTGTATTGCTGGCAATATCCTGATTGCTCTTTTTGGGATAAATTATTAAATTCTGTCCTGCCCTAAGTGTATTGCTTCGCATGCCGTTCCAACTCTTAATCTGACTAACGCCCACACCATATCTTTCAGCAATTCTACCTAAGTAATCACCTCGTTTTACGCGATAGCGGATTTTTTCAGGTTGCTCGAATAACTCTGGTGCTGGTTTTTCTGCTTCTTCTTGCTCTTGCTGTGCAAAGGCGTAGATGGCATTTTCATTATTCACAAAAGTTCCAACCGCAGTCAGTGGAAGACGTAGCATATAGTTTTCATCCTTTACTACTGGTATTATGCCCAACTTGTATGAGGGGTTTAAAAACTCAAGTTCTTCTTTATCAAGATTTGTAAGCTTTGCTATTTGATCTAAAGTTATTTGCTGCTTAACCTTAATGGTATCAGTAGCTATATATGGAATTCTTGTTCCCTGCTTTTTAAAACCATGCTCCTGTGCGTATTCAAAAATGTACATAGTAGCCAAAAATGCTGGAACATATCCTGCTGTTTCACGTGGAAGATAATTGCGAAGATTCCAGTAGTTAGTTTTACCACCAGAACGTCGTATCGCTTTTGATACATTACCCGGACCTGAATTGTATGCAGCAAGTGCCAAATCCCAATCATTGAAACTGGTATTTAAACTCTTCAAATATTTGCAGGCAGCTTCCGTAGCCATAATAGGGTCGGAACGTTCATCAACATAAGAGCTAACATCCAAACCAAACATTTTGCCCGTTGGATACATAAACTGCCAAAGTCCGGTTGCACCAACCCTTGATTGCGCACGAGGATTTAATGCTGATTCTACCACCGCTAAATACTTTAATTCTAATGGTAAATTATGTTTATCTAGCTCCTGTTCAAACATTGGAAAATAATATTCACTAAGCCCCATAAGTCGCTCTAAACTTCCACGACGATTCTTTAGATAATATTTGATAACGCTTTCCAATGAGGGATTGTACTCCACTTTAAATGGAGTGCGGGCATCAAGGTCTTTTAGGCGCTGTTTCAATACTTCTGTTGGAAGTTCATCATAATCTACCAAATCGTATTCCTGATTTACGACACTGTTATATATATCTTCAAAAAGATCTGATTTGTATAGTTCTTTTAGCCAAAGACTATCTTTTTTTCGGGCTAGGGCCATATCTTTAAGGTCAAAAACAGTGCTGTCTTTGATAGAGGTAGCTATTATGGTAGAAGGTAATTCTTCAGCAATCTTTGAAACTTTAATGGAATCAATTACCTGAACTTTTTTTGTGTTCAGCTTTTTGCTGTTCTTTTTACCCTGTTGGGCAAAACTTATACTGCAGGCCAGCAACAGCATAAGAGGGAGAATTTTGTTTAGTTTCATCAGCTTCTTATTGCGTTTGGGGATTATAACAAACTCGCTTGATTAACATCTTTTAAAAGGGTTAATTTATTTGAAATCATCAAAAAATGTAACGCCTTTTTAAATAAAAAATTTTATCAAAAATAATGATTTCGTGAAATTACGCAAATTTAAGGCTCAAAAGTCTAATATTGTGACATTTAACTTTTTCTATAACAAGGCTTTAATCCCTGGGAGTGTTTTGCCTTCTAGCATCTCCAGCATTGCGCCACCGCCTGTGGATACATAACTCACTTTATCGGCAAGGTTAAATTTTTGGACTGCAGCCACAGAATCACCCCCTCCTACTAGGGAGAACGCACCATTCTGAGTTGCCTTAGCAATATTTTGTCCTAATATTTTTGTCCCCTCGGCAAATTTTTCCATTTCAAAAACTCCTACCGGTCCATTCCATAGAATAGTTTTTGATTTGGCTAAGACTTCGGCAAAAATTTCATTTGTTTTTGGACCTACATCAAGGCCCATCCAACCGTCGGAAATATCATCAACTGATGAAATTTTCGTGTTTGCAGATTCTGAAAAAGAATCAGCAATTATGGCATCGACAGGTAAATGAACAGCAACCCCTTTATTTTTTGCCGCTTTCAAAATATCCAATGCAAGGTTTTGTTTGTCTTCTTCAACCAATGAACTTCCTATCTTTCCGCCCTTTGCTTTGATAAAAGTGAAAGCCATTCCTCCGCCAATAATGAGGTGATCAATTTTACCGAGAATATTCTCGATAATCGTGATTTTTGAGGAAACCTTTGCGCCGCCAATTATAGCTGTAACGGGCTTTTTGCTGGATTCCAATACTTTCTTTACATTTTCAATTTCTGAAGCAAGTAAGAGACCGAAACATTTGTTATCAGGGAAAAATTCAGCAATAATTGCCGTAGAGGCATGGGCACGGTGTGCGGTTCCGAAAGCGTCATTCACATAAACATCTCCAAAGCTCGAAAGTTTTTCAGCAAAAGCGCGATCTCCTTTGGTTTCTTCTTCGTAATAACGTAAATTTTCAAGCAAAAGAATTTCACCAGATTTTAAATCTGCTACCGCCTTTTCTACTTTTTCACCTATACAATCATCAACAAATTTTACCTGAATTCCTAAAATAGCTGATAATGGCTTAACTATATGTTGAAGCGAAAATTCAGTTTCCTTATTTTTAGGTCTTCCGAGATGAGACATTAATACACAGCTTCCGCCGTCCTCCAAAATTTTTAAAATTGTTGGTTTGGCGGCACAGATACGAGTATCATCGGTAACATGAAAATTTTCATCTAGCGGCACGTTAAAATCAACGCGTATCAACGCCTTTTTGCTTTTAAAATCTATATCGTTTACTGTTTTCATCTTTCAAAATTTTATCCAGCAAAGATAGCTTTTTTGATGTTTATCCCTTGTTGAATAGTTTCTTTTAAAAATAACTGTCTCCCGTTTACTTAATAAAAATCAATCGGGATTTTCATCAGGAATTAAAGCGCAGAAATGTTTAGATTTGCGAATGGATTTTTCAGAAGTAATCGGTCACCAACATATAAAATCTCATCTTTCAAAAACCGTTGAAAATGGCCGGATTCCGCATGCGCAACTTTTTTCGGGCGTTAATGGCAGTGGTTTATTGCCAATGGCCATCGCATATGCTTCAGAGCTTCTTTGCAGCCAATTTGGGAAAGGAAGTCCCGAATATATTTCCTGCAAAAACAAAATTTCAAAATTGGTTCATCCCGATTTGCATTTTGTGTACCCAGTAAATACCAGCGATGTTGTAAAGAAGAATGCTGTTTCTGATAATTATGCCGAAGCATGGCGCAGTTTTGTTTTAAATAATCCGTATGCATCTCTTTTTGAATGGTTACAAAGTCTGGGGCTCGAAAAAAAACAAGGCAATATTAGCAAGCACGAGGCTGAGAGCATTTCAAAAAAATTATCATTAAAAGCTTTTGAAGGAGGGTACA
Source organism: Aequorivita sp. (assembly GCA_002715485.1). GTDB lineage: Bacteria > Bacteroidota > Bacteroidia > Flavobacteriales > Flavobacteriaceae > Aequorivita. Next base: position 41,507 of record PAZL01000004.1, read on the forward strand.
AAGTGATGATTATTTGGATGGCCGAGCATATGAACGGTGAATGTGCCAATAAAATACTGAAATTGGTTGAAGAACCTACTGAAAAAACACTGCTTCTGCTTTTGACAGAGCGGGAAGAGCAAATTATTACTACAATCCGTTCTCGGTGCCAAAAGCTAACTTTTCCATTACTTTCGGAAGCAGATATCTCTGAAGCATTAATATCTAATTTAAAAGTAAAAGAACAATTAGCAGTCCAAACCGCGCGAAGAGCGCGAGGCGATTTCAACAAAGCGCTGCAATTATTGGAAGAAACAGGTGAAGATGAAGTTTTTGAGAAATGGTTTATAAGTTGGGTGCGCACCGCTTTTAGGGCAAAAGGGAATAAGGGCGCAATTAATAGTTTGTTGGACTGGAGTGATGAACTTGCTGGACAGGGGCGGGAAACCCAAAAAAAATTTCTGAATTATTGCATTGAAGTTTTTCGGCAGGCCCTTTTAAAAAATTACAATGTAGATTCTTTGTTATTTTTTGAAGCTAATGATGCTACATTTTCATTACCTAAATTTTCCCCTTTTGTGCATCAAAATAATATTTTTGAAATAAACCTGGCTTTGGAAGATGCTTCTTATCACATTGAGCGAAATGGTAATGCAAAAATTATTTTTACCGATCTCTCCATCAAATTGACTCGACTGATTCATCAAGCTGAAATTGCATAAATTTCTCTTATGAAAATTATTCTTTAATCAATTTTTCTTATTAAAATTAAGCTTTTTTTGTTCGTTTTAAGCAGAGAATACGTCCTAAAGCACCAATGGCTCCATTTAGTATCAACAAGGCCTTATACGAGCCCAAATTAGCTCAATTGTGTTTTTTAAAGCAATAAATATGTGAAGAGTATTCTTTTGTTCTTTTGGCTTTGATATTTGAAATAAAACCAATCCAAAAAGCATTTAAAGAAAAATTATTCCCTGTTTTATATTTTTCAGAAAGAAGACTTACATAAAACGAATCAAAAATCATTGGTTCTGTTTTTTTAAGATGAAATTTTTCAGAAAAAAGTTTTTCAATTGAATTTTTGGAAAAATGCCAAAGATGTCTTGGCACATCGTAAGCCGCCCAAAACTTACCATAATATTTGGCATCAAAGCTTTTAAAATTTGGAACTGCAATAATTAGTGTGCCGTTTGATTTTACCAAATTTGTCAATGTGGATATAGTTTCTTCTAAATTTGGAATATGTTCGAGAACGTGCCAAAGGGTAACTACATCAAACTGCTTTCCTACATAATCATTTAAAGAACTTTTTAATTCAAGTCCTTTTTTCAATGCCAGATTAGAAGCATTTGCGTTTGGTTCCATCCCGTAAACTTGCCAACCGTTTTTTTTCGCAACATTCAAAAAATCCCCAGTTCCAGCGCCAACATCCAATAAAGAGCCAAAGCCATTATTTTGAGAATAGATTAACTTAGTTTTTTTTTTAAGTGACCATTTTTTTACCAATTGGTATAATTTGGAAAGCAAACCACGCTTTTCGTCGGTGTGCGAAATATATTCTTGACTTTCGTAATATTTTGGAAGATCTTTAGGTTTTGGAACCGGTATAGTTTTAAGCAGGTCCAAATCTTTTGAATAAATCAAATCAAAATTTTCTCCTGAAACTAAAAAGTCTTTAACCGATAAGTATTTATTCTCTGATTCTTGCAAATTTAAAAATGTTTCACGTGAAACAATCATCTAACGCCCCATATACACTAATAACACTGAAATATCATTTGGAGAAACGCCACTTATTCGAGAAGCCTGAGAAACGGTTGCGGGTTTAATTTTTGAAAGTTTTTCTCGCGCCTCATAGGAGAGAGATTTCAATTTTGAATAATCAAAAGAAGCGGGAATTTTTAACCCTTCCAGCCTATTTAATTTATCTGCATTGTTTTTTTCTTTTTCGATGTAACCTGAATATTTCACTTGAATTTCTGCCTGTTCAATCATTTCTGAGTCCAAATCGTTTTCTGTAATATAATTTTTTACAGAAGTAATTGTTTTCATGTCTGCCATAGTCACTTCTGGGCGGGAGAAGAATTTAAACATTTTGTCGCTTTGATTTACTGTGGCAGAATCACGTGCTAAAAATATCTTATTTATTTCTTCCGGCGACACGCTGGTTTCTTTAAAAAATTGCACAAAAGCTTCGGACTTAATCTTTTTCTTCTCCATTTTTCGCATTCGCTTTTCATTTGCCAAACCGATTTCAAATGCTTTAGGAGTTAATCTAAAATCTGCATTGTCCTGACGCAATAGCGTTCTGTATTCAGCCCTCGAAGTAAACATTCTATAAGGTTCTTCCGTACCTTTTGTTATAAGATCGTCTATTAAAACACCAATGTATGCTTCATTTCTTTGTAGCATAAAAGGATCTTTTTCCTGAACTTTCAGATGCGCATTTATACCAGCCATTAATCCTTGCGAAGCCGCTTCTTCATAACCAGTAGTTCCATTAATTTGGCCTGCAAAATAGAGACCTGAAACTAGTTTGGTTTCTAAAGTATGTTTTAATTGTGTAGGAGGAAAATAATCGTACTCAATTGCATAGCCAGGACGGAAAAACTTTACATTTTCAAAGCCCGCAACTTGACGAAGTGCTTTAAATTGAACATCCTCCGGAAGCGAGGTTGAGAATCCATTAATATAGTATTCTACCGTATCCCATCCTTCTGGTTCTACAAAAAGCTGATGCCTATCCTTATCTGCAAATCTATTAATTTTATCTTCTATTGAAGGGCAATATCGTGGGCCGAGACTTTTAATAGCTCCATTAAACATTGGTGATCTGTCAAAACCTTCACGTAAAATGTCGTGCACCTCCAAACTAGTATAGCTCATATGGCATGAGCGCTGTTGCTTTAAAGGTTTTGTTTCGTCCGAAAAAGAGAACTTTTCGGGAACATCATCTCCAGGCTGTTCAATCATTTTTGAAAAATCTAATGAGCGGCCATCTACTCGAGGTGGTGTGCCTGTTTTCATTCTACCCGCTTCAAACCCTAAATTAATCAAATCCTGGGTTATTCCCGTAGAAGCTTTTTCACCTGCTCTTCCACCTCCAAACTGCTTATCGCCGATATGTATTAAGCCATTTAAAAAAGTTCCGTTTGTGAGGACGACAGTTTTGGTTTTAATTTCTAAGCCAAGTGAAGTCTTAACTCCTTTTATTTTTCCATTTTCAACTATGATTCCAGAAATCATTTCCTGATAAAAATCAAGATTTGGAGTTTGCTCAAGCATCAAGCGCCAAGTTTCTGCAAAACGCATCCGGTCACTTTGAACCCGTGGACTCCACATGGCAGGTCCTTTAGATTTATTGAGCATTTTAAATTGTATTGCAGTTTTATCAGACACGATTCCGCTATAGCCGCCCAGAGCATCAATTTCTCGAACAATCTGACCTTTTGCTATACCTCCCATTGCAGGGTTGCAGCTCATTTGCGCTATTGTTTGTAAATTCATTGTTACCAATAGAGTTTGGGAACCCATATTGGCGGCCGCGGCTGCTGCTTCAGAACCTGCGTGGCCAGCACCCACAACAATTACGTCATATTCTTTTGGAAACATATTAATATTGTTCCACGTGGAACATTTTTATTCAATCAATTTTTTTTAGGGGCGCAAAATTACAATAAATATCTAATTATAAAGCAAATAAAAGAATGAAGATTTTTAATCCATCTCTATCAGCTTTTTGAGTGATTCATCCTCTTTCTTGCGCATCAACAATTCATCCATTTCACTCTTATCTTTATAGCCACAAAAATGAAGTATTCCGTGAATCATAACCCTATGCAGTTCTTCTTTAAATAAAGTTTTGTAATCCTTTGAATTTTCCAAAACACGTTCTGTAGAAATATAAATCTCGCCATTTATGTGCTTGCCTATTCCATAATCAAAACTAATGATGTCGGTAAGTGTGTCGTGATTTAAAAATTCAACATTTAGTTTATATAAATAATTATCATCGCAAAAAATATAAACAATCTCACCTTCTTCACGGTCCTCCGATTTAATAATTTTCAGAATCCAATTCTTAATTCTAGATTCATTCTCTAATCTGAAATCTGTTAAATAATTAAACTCAATCATTCTTTTCCTTAAAGTATTCCTGAACTTTATTCTTATAATCCTGCTGTAAAGGTAGTGCCTCCCGATTTAAAATTTCAGTGGTGTTAAAGTATTTTTTAATATCATCAGGGGCGAGCTGAACGTTATTTCTAAAATTCCTTTTGTTAGTTTGTGATTCTCTCCTGTTCTCCTGACCCTGTTCTAAATCGGCTTTATCGAGTTTTAGCAACTCGTATTTTAAATTCAGCATTTGCTGAAGAGTATTTTGGTTAAAACCCTTATCTAACAATTGTTGTTCAATGCCTTCCATTTTCTTCAGTAAATCCCCTCCTTTTCCATTTAGACCCTCTTTACTTAATCTGTTTTGAAGTTGATTGCGGAGATCTTGTTGTTGCTTAAATATTTCGAAAAGCTCTCCGTTTAATTCTTCACTGTTACCGTTACCATCTTTGTTATCTCCCTTTTCATTTCCATTTTTTCCATCTCTTCCGTTCTCTCCATTTTCGCCATTGCCGTCACCGCTTCCATCTCCATCACCTTCACCTTCACCCTCGCCTTTAGAGCCCTTTTTACCTTTATTCATTCCCTCCTTCATTTTTTCACTTAAACTTTCCTGCTTTTTAATAATATCAGGAAGTTGAAAGCCGCCACTACTGCCGGAGCCAGGGCTAGGAGTTCCCTTTCCTGATCCCGACCCCATAGACATAGACATCTGCATTTGCATATTGCTCAAAATTTCACTGAGCATAACCGCCAAGTCATTAGCACCAGTTATTGTATATTGCTGATTTCCAATACCTTGTCTTGATTGATTTTGAGCTAAACGTTCTAAAGATTTGTCAATATTGTATTGAATTTCAGTTAAGGAAGTATTTATTTGTGTACCTATCATGGGTTGCCTGAGAGAAAGCGCAAAAATGCTATCATCTATATGTTCAAAATTGGTTTTAAGATCGTTTTGAACATTTAACTTTTTACCGAAAATAGGGTTTCCATATTCTATTTTTTTAAAGATTTCCATCAAATCTTCTTGTTGAAATGAAAAAACCACAAGATTGTCTACGATTTGCCGAAGCATTTTAGCGTCTTCCTCGATAGATTCCATTTGCCCAGATTTCATCTGCATCTGCATTGCCTTGCTCATCTGTTTCATTTTTTGGCCAGCCTTTTTTTGGTTTTCACCAGCATCCTTAGGCTTTTGTTGTTTTAATTTATCAGTTGCCTTCTGCTGCTCTTCATCTATTTGTTGTTCTGATGGTTTATCTTGAGGTATGTCCAAAGGTTTTTTTAAATCTTCATTTTCCTTTTGAAGTTGGTCCATCTCCTTTTTATAATCCTCAAACTTTTTATTGAGTTCCTCTTGGGCCTCTTTGGTGTTTTCATCACCAGGTTTGTCTGCTAGTTTCTCTTGCTCTTCACCCATTTCAAAAAGTTCCTCGGCTAGCTTCTCTGCTTTCTTTTCAACGTAGTATCGTTTGGTTAGTTCGAGTAATTGTTCAAGGTTTTTTTCTTGATTTTTATTTTGTTTTGATAGCTTTTCAAGCTTTTCCGTCAATTCTTCCTTGGCTATCTTATCTTGTAACTTCTCAAGCTCCTCAAGCAGCTTTTCATTTTCCTTTAAACGATCTTCATTTTCTTCCAATCGTTTTTCAAGCTCTTCCTTAAAAGAATCCTTTTCTTCATTTTCAGGTTGAAAATTTTGAAGCTCTTCTTTCATTTCTTTTGAAAAATTCTTCATCATTTCCTCCTGTTGCTTTTGGCGCTGTAAAAAGTTTTCCAACTTCTTTTTATCGTTATAGTTGAGCTCATTCTTCTCTTTCTGAGTACGTGAAAGTTCTTCGAGCGTTTGTTTTTGATCTTTAAATTCCTCTAAAGATTTGTCCAATCCCTTTATCGCGTTTTGTTGATTTTGAAGTTGTTCTTTTTCCAGCTCCTCCTTTGTAAGTTTTCTGAAGGAATATATTCCAGATTTGGAAGATTTGTAGTTATGAGTAGCGTCATTATCAAAGACCTCAAAATAATATTCATACGAAACTCCTTCTGTCAATGGTAAGTTTCCAGGAAATGTATAGGTGAATTGATCAAAATTTGTCTTACTAAGCGGGAGCGGCTGTGTTTTGGCCTGCTTTTCATCCCCTTCTGGGAAATATACCAATCGAAGTTTAGTAAGCCCGTAATCATCTGAAATCTGTCCTAAAAAGAAAACCCGTTGGGCAATAGTGCTATCCTGTTTGGATTGTACATTAATCTCTGGAAATTGATCTTTTACCACATTCAGCGTGAATGCAAGGTTTTCATAATCCTTAAGTTTGTCGTTGGAAGTTGTGATAGCATAATCCAGCTTGTTGTAAACTCCTCTTTCAAAATTGAAGTTTTCGCCCTTTGAAATAAATGAAAAAGAAGTATCAGCGGTTTTTAAAGTAACCGCATCGGTATTTTTAGTTGCTACATTCCATTTTACCCGTGTTCCTTCGGGAATGGTAGCATTTCCAGTACTTTTTAAGGTCTCATCTCTTTTACCTGTATAGGAAGGATAATCCAAAACCATTTCAAAACTAAGCAATGATGGGGTTTTTACAACATCTAAGGTATATTCACGCGAACTCACTTTATTCGCCTTTAAACTGAAATCAATAGATTCTATAGGCTGCTGAAAGGTATATTCAAATAATCCCGGCGCTGTCTGCTGCATATAATAGGTTTCCCCCTCATAATTTATACTTGCATTCTCGGGAATAGCCGTTCCGTGCGTTCTAACTTTTAATGTAAAAGGTTTGTTTTCTACTGCATTCAAATCGTCGTTCATCACGATGAAAGAAAAAGGAGCCGGCGGCTCAAAGGCTGTGTCATAATGCACGACCCGCTTATAGCTACTGGAAAAAATATCCATTCCGCCCAAAGCACTAAAAAGTATAAATATCAGCACAGGAATAGCTGCATATTTCAAGTATTTGGCGTTTCTTTTAAAATTCACCGCACTTTTAAAGGGAACGGGTTGCAGTTCGGTAGCTTTTTGATCAATGCTTGCTGCAAGCAATTCACTTTCGCGTTGGTTTTGGTTAAGCTGAATTACGTTGAGCAGTTTATCATTCACCTGTGGAAAATGGCTTCCGATAATTTTAGATGCCTGCGTATAATCTATACCTTTTTGAAGTTTGAAAAGTTTCGCAAGCGGAAAAGCGATAAATCGAACAAATAAGGCTAATTCCACAATTACAAAAGCCCAAAATAAAATACGTCTTCCCAACGGATTTAGCCAAAGAAAATACTCAACAAGCAACGTTATCAACAAATACAATAGCCCGATTGCGAAGAAAAGGATTGCTCCTTTTATAAGCTCGTTGGTATAGTATTTCTTTATAAACTCCTCCAGTTTTTGCTGGATGATGCTAAAAGTACTCATAGATATTATTCCTTCTTTTGAAAACTTCTAAAATACAATAATATTTTGTGCTAACCACGCCGCAAATATTGCTCCAAAAAAAAGAAAAACCGCGCTCTCCAATAACTTTAAAATGCGCTTTCAGAATTGTACCTTTGCCACTTCACAAAAAGAATGCAGATTATGTCTCAAAAAGTTAGGGTTCGTTTTGCCCCCAGTCCCACAGGTCCTTTACACATAGGTGGTGTTCGCACGGCTTTATTTAATTATTTATTTGCCAAAAAACATGGCGGTGATTTTCTATTAAGAATTGAAGATACAGATCAAACCCGTTACGTGGAAGGCGCCGAGACATACATTATTGAAGCTTTAAATTGGCTAAACATTCCTTTTGATGAAGGTCCTGGCAAAGAAAAAGATTGCGGGCCATACCGTCAAAGCGAGCGTAAAAATCTCTATAAACAATATGCAGATGCCTTAATAGAATCTGGGAATGCCTATTACGCATTTGATACTGCCGAAGAGCTTGACGCACACCGAAAAGACCATGAAGCAAAGGGAAAGACTTTTATATACAATTGGCATAACCGTTTAAAGCTGAAAAATTCCCTAGTTTTTTCTGCGGAAGAAACACAGCGTAAAATAGACAATGGTGAAGAATATGTAATCCGTTTTAAATCCCCAGAGAACGAAACCCTTCAATTAAACGATATCATCCGCGGCGAAATGCAGGTGGAAACAAGCATTCTCGACGATAAGGTTCTCTTCAAAAGCGATGGGATGCCAACCTATCATTTGGCAAATATTGTGGACGACCATTTAATGAAAATAACACATGTTATTCGCGGTGAAGAGTGGTTACCATCCTTAGCGCTGCACGTTTTATTGTATCGCGCTTTTGGGTGGGAAGCGCCAAAATTCGCACATTTACCGTTGATTTTGAAACCAACCGGCAACGGGAAACTCAGCAAGCGCGATGGCGATAAAATGGGCTTTCCCGTATTTCCACTTCAATGGAAAACTGCTGATGGCGAAGAATTTTCAGGCTATCGCGAAGATGGTTACTTACCCGAAGCCGTTGTGAATATGCTTGCATTTTTGGGTTGGAACCCAGGAACGGAACAAGAAATTTTCAATTTGGAGGAATTGGTGGAAGCTTTTGAATTGGAAAGGGTTCACAAAGCGGGCGCAAAATTTGATCCCGAAAAAACAAAATGGTTTCAACATCAATATTTGCAAAAGGTTGATGATGAAATATTAGCAAAGGATTTTGAGGATTATTTAGGAGAAAAAAATGTTTCTACAGCACTCAACCTAACAAAAATCGTTACTCTTTTAAAAGAGCGAGCAACTTTTGTTAGCGATCTTTGGGAACAGGGAAGTTTCTTTTTTGAAGCACCTGATAGTTACGATGCAAAAGCGGCTGATAAAGCTTTTAAGACAGAAACCCCGGAATTGCTTCAAAAAGTGGTTTCAATTATAAATGCTACGGAAGACTTTTCTGCAGAAAACCTTTCAGAAAAAGTAAAAGGATGGATTACTGCGGAAAATATAGGTTTCGGAAAAGTGATGATGCCACTAAGATTGGCACTCGTAGGCGAAATGAAAGGGCCGGATGTTTTTGATATTCTTTCAATTTTAGGGAAAGATGAAAGTATTTCCCGAATTGAAAAAGCGATGCACTTTATAGATCAAAAATAAATAACGGCCATCAAAACGATTGTGGAACTGTTTCCTTTAAAATCTTCATTTTCCAAACCTCTATCATTCAATTTTCCCAGTATATTGGTTACTCCGTACTGATACTGTGCGCTTACGCGAAAGTGTTCCAAACCAGCTGTAAGCCCTCCAGCAAGACGTACATTAAATTGTGAAATATCCTGAATATCCTTTGCTTTAAGCGAATTGTAGCCCGTGAGTGTATAGTTTTCATATTTATCATCATCAAGCTTCATCTTGCCTGTTATATCGAAAAGAGGACCGAATTCAAGACTCAAATGTTTAACGATAATGTTATAACTTCCAAGAAAATTAAGCTGTACGCCCTGAATGGTGTAGCCTATATTTTCGGTATTGCCCAACAGCCCTCGACCTTCCACTCCCACCGATGCACTTTGAAAGTTAAGTCCATAAATTAAGTCGAAATCATTTCTGAAAGCACCACGTGTTGTGAAACCAGCTGTAAATCCCTCTTTTTGCTGGGTTACCAAATCGTCTGTTATAATATCAAAAAAAGTGATTCCGCCCTGTATTCCAAGGAAATTGTAACCATCATAATTGCGTTGGCCATAGCTTTGTTGAAGTGCGAAAAGAAAAAGTGTAGCAAAAATTATTTTTTTTAGACTCATAGCTGGGGATATGTTTTAGGGGCGTGAAAATAGCTTTAATTTTGTATCTTCCACAAGATATAATCATTAAATATTTTAAAAATTATGGGCGGATTTATTTTAGTGCCAGTGCTGATTGTTGGTTTATTCATATTATTGGCAAGTTTTTTTACCGTAAAGCAGCAGACTGCGGCAATAGTAGAACGTTTTGGAAAGTTTCAAAGTATACGAAATTCAGGTTTACAGTTAAAAATACCCTTAATTGATCGTATTGCAGGACGAATTAACTTGAAAATTCAGCAATTGGATGTAATTGTTGAGACCAAAACAAAGGATGATGTTTTTGTACGATTAAAAATTTCGGTACAATTCCAAGTTTTAAAATTGAAGGTATACGATGCCTTTTACAAACTTGAAAATCCGCACGACCAGATAACCTCCTATGTTTTTGATGTGGTACGGGCCGAAGTTCCAAAGATGAAACTGGACGATGTGTTTGAAAGAAAAGACGATATTGCCATAGCCGTCAAAGCTGAATTGAATGAAGCGATGAGCGAATATGGTTATGATATTATCAAAACACTGGTAACGGATATTGATCCCGATATTCAAGTGAAAGCAGCAATGAACCGAATAAACGCTGCAGAAAGAGAAAAAGTAGCTGCTGAATACGAAGCAGAAGCTGAACGAATTAAAATTGTAGCAAAAGCCCGTGCAGAAGCTGAAAGCAAACGTTTACAGGGGCAGGGTATTGCAGACCAGCGTCGTGAAATTGCCCGCGGTCTCGAAGAAAGTGTTGATGTATTGAACAATGTGGGTATCAACTCACAGGAAGCCTCGGCTTTGATTGTAGTTACGCAACATTATGATACGCTGCAATCCATCGGCGAGGAAACAAATACTAATCTTATTCTTTTACCAAACTCTCCACAGGCAGGCAGTGATATGCTCAACAATATGATTGCTTCTTTTGTAGCTAGCAACCAAATTGGCGAACAGATGAAAAAACAAAATGAAGAAAAAGGGATTGTGTCAAAAAAGAGGCCGAAGCGACAAGCACCGCCACGCCCAGAAGAAGGTGAAGATTTGAATTATTAATAAATAATAACTTAAAACAAAACCGCCCTCTGAATATTCAGGGGGCGGTTTTGTTTTGTATAATTTAATGTTTAAGGATTCTAATCATCATCATAATCCTTTTTCTTTACGGGCTTGATTCCAATAAGCTTGTCTACAACTTTCAGCACAAATGCTTTTTTTATTATTGAACCCAGAGTACCTGCAATTAGGTTAATAGGGGAAAAGGTTTCATTTATAGTTTCCTTACTTTGGTTTAAACCCAGTTTTACTTCTTCAAGATCAATCTGAGACTTAAGCCTAAGATATTTCAAATCTCTATCTATTTCTTCAAAAGTAGTATATCGCTTCATAAATATTAATTTGAATTTTTTTCATTTTGAATTCTCTCTTCAGAAAGCGTTTGTTGATATTCGTTTAATTCATTTTCGGTAGCAACTTTAGGATCCAAATCATCTTCATCATACAACAAACCTGAAAATTTGTGCAACATATTGCGCTGTATTATTTTTCTTCCGAAGATGAACATAAATATAAGAATAATACCGTAAAATGCACCTATCAATAGAAATCCAACATATACGTGCTCAAAAAAAGTTCCTAACCAGAAGGCTGCGCCTATTGAAAGAAATAAAAATACAAACAAAAAAAGACTGCCGTAAACTAATAGGTTTACCAAAGACACCGCACCCTTCATAGTAGATTTAAAGAGGCGGAGTTTGTAATACTCCGCCATGCTTGCACTATAATCTTCTATTCTATCGGTTACTTGATGGAGGCTTTCTTTTAGGCTACTAAATGCCATATTACGAAGTTACTTTTTTTGCTGTGGCTTTCGCTTTATTTGTCTGAGCGTCTATCTGTAATTTAGCATTCTGTTTTCTTAAGGCTTCAAGTTTATCTTCCATTGCTAAAAGAATATCATCAGCCTTATAGCTTGCAGAGGATAAAGTTTCATTAAGCTTGTGCTCAAAACTAATTCTTGCACGCTGTGCCTTGTCGCTAAGCGTACTACTTGTTTCTTGAATTTGTTTGTTCAGTTTTTTTTGCGCTTTTCTAGCTTCTTTGTTAAGTTTATCTCTTGTTTTTGAGCCTTTGTCGGGCGCATAGAGAATTCCTATTCCAGCTCCAATAGCTGCTCCAGTTAATAATGCTAGTAACGTTTGACCTGTATTTGATGCCATTATTCTATGTTTTATTGGTTAATAATATCAAAGGTACGTATACACTTTCCGCATTGCTGTTAACAACCGGTTAATAGTTATTTTTCAATCTATAAAATTGTCTTAAAAAGATAATATTATAGCCAATTTCTCTTAAAAAAAGGAATATCTTTTAAAATAAATGTTAATTATTCAGCCAATTTAGCCCAAGAGTCGCGTAAGGGAACCGTACGGTTAAACACAATTTTATCTGAAGTAGAATCCCTATCCACTACGAAATATCCCAATCGCTGAAACTGAAACTTATCTTCGGGGTTTGCTTCTTTAATACTCGGTTCAGCATATCCTGTTATTATCTCCAAAGAATTGGGGTTAATGAATTCCATAAAATCCTTTTCTTTGTTGGTATCTGGTGAAGCTTCTGTAAAAAGACGGTCGTAAAGACGAACTTCCACAGGCAATGCGTGCTCTGCGGATACCCAATGAAGTGTTCCCTTTACTTTTCGTAATGATGCTTCTGAGCCGCTACCACTTTTACTATCGGGATCATAAGTACAATGTATTTCAGTAATATTTCCTACAGAATCTTTTACTACACTTTCGCCTTTAATGATATAGGCATTCTTTAAACGAACCTCTTTTCCAAGGGTTAAACGGAAAAACTTACGGTTTGCTTCTTCAAGAAAATCATCCCTTTCAATTAAAAGTTCTTTTGAAAAAGGAACTTCGCGACTTCCGGCAGTTTCATCCTCAGGGTTGTTTTCGGCCTCTAACCATTCGGTTTTTCCTTCAGGATAATTATCAATAATCAATTTTACAGGATCTAAAACAACCATGATCCGTGGTGCTTTTTTATTGAGATCTTCCCGCACGTTAAATTCCAAATGCGAAACATCTATAAGGTTTTCACGTTTTCCCACGCCTATGCTATCTGCAAAATTTTTAATTGACTCTGGAGTATAACCTCTTCGGCGTAGGCCTGAAATAGTTGGCATACGAGGGTCATCCCAACCCGTAACAATACCATTACTTACCAATTGGGCAAGTTTTCGTTTGCTGACTACGGTATGGCTTAGGTTCCTACGGGCAAATTCGCGCTGTTTGGGGCGTAATTTTTCAGAATCGTACACTTGGTCCAAAAACCAATCGTAAAGCTCTCTGTGTGGCAGAAATTCAAGTGTACAGAAAGAATGTGATACTTGTTCAATATAATCACTCTCTCCGTGGGTCCAATCGTACATTGGAAAGATTTTCCAATCGGTTCCGGTGCGGTGGTGATGCTTGTTAATGGTTCGGTACATAACTGGGTCACGCATCAACATATTTGGTGATTCCATATTTATCTTGGCACGAAGTACGTGCTCGCCTTCTTTGGTTTCACCATTTTTCATTTTTTCCAGTAAATCAAGGTTTTCTTCGACCGAACGATCTCTGAAGGGACTTGGTGTTCCGGGAGTGTTTGGAGTTCCTTTTTGTTCAGCAATGGCTTCAGAAGTTTGGGAATCAACATACGCTTTCCCGTCCTTGACCATCTGTACAGCCCAATCGTACAATTGCTGAAAATAATCTGAAGCATAACATTCCGTAGCCCATTCATAACCCAACCAAGAGATATCTCTCTTAATGGCATCCACAAATTCCTGTTCTTCCTTTGCGGGGTTTGTATCGTCAAAACGAAGGTTTACTGGAGCATTATATCTTTCCCCTAAACCAAAATTTAAACATATTGAAGACGCGTGGCCAATGTGAAGATAGCCATTGGGCTCTGGCGGAAAACGAAAACACAATTCTTCTTTTTTATAGCCTTTGGAAAGGTCTTCTTCAATGATGTGTTCAATAAAATTTAGCGGCGCGGCTTCTTTGTCCATATAGTTAATTTTTTAAGCGGTACAAAGGTAACTAATTAAGTGAAAAAGAAGTTGGCTAAAAATAGGTTTCAACTGCGCTCAACTGGACATTCTCATTTATATTTGCCAAAAGAATCTGTATGGGGACCATTCGTTTAAAAAATATAAAGATTTATGCCTTTCACGGTTGTTTGATAGAGGAAGGACAAATAGGCTCTGATTATTTGGTAAACCTTTCGGTAAAAGCAGATTTGAAAAACGCTTCAAATACTGACGAGCTTGCTGATACAGTGGATTATGTGTTGTTGCAACAAATTGTCCGGGAAGAAATGGCGATGCGCGCAAAGCTTTTGGAACACGTGGCAAAGCGCATAATTGATTCAATTTTTTTGAAAATTGAAATGGTAAAAGAAGTAAAAGTTACCGTTGCCAAAAGAAATCCACCCATTGGTGGCGATGTGGCAGAAGTGAGCGTAACGATGAAAAGGAAAAGGTAATTTGCCTTTTAAATAGGATTTTTAAGTTTAATTTTTTTACATTTGCAACCCTAACAGGGTATCGTGGCCGAGTGGCTAGGCTCAGCTCTGCAAAAGCTGCTACAGCGGTTCGAATCCGCTCGATACCTCAAAAACCTTCAACTAAATGTTGGGGGTTTTTTTATTGTGGTTCCTCAACTGGCGGAATCGGTTTTTCAACTGGATGCTGCTGACCCGGAATTCTTTCAAGTCCCGCTTCTACCCCTTTCGGAAAAATTCCTTGGATAAGTAATAAGATTCCAAAACTTAAAATTAAAATACTTACCCATTTTTTTGTTTTGAAAATGAAACGAGGGGTCATTTTATTTTTAAGCTTTTTTGCCAATAGCATTTTAAGAAGATCTGTCAAAAAGAATGTTGCCAATACTGTGGAAATAAAAAGAAAAACACCGTTATCTGAAGTGGTGAGGGCATTTGCCATGATTAAAGTTCCAATCCAGCCAGCCAAAACACCGAAGTTTACAAAATTCAAAAGAAAACCTTTCAAAAATAAACCGCCCAGATTTTTCTTCACTTTTACGGCGTAATGTTCCCTTACAATCTTAAAAATTGATTTGTTGGTACGTATGTATGAAATGATACCGTAAGCTATAAGAATTGCGCCACCAAAAATAAGAAGTCCCGGATCGTGCTTTACTTTTTCAAGAATTCTACTAGTACTGAAAAAAGCTATTACAATAAAAACTATATCGGCAAAAATAGCTCCGAGATCAAAAAAAATAGCGGCCTTTATACCTTTTGTAATAGCAGTTTCAATCAATGTGAAAAACACTGGACCGACTGCAAAGGCCAATAAAAATCCGTAAAATGCCGCGTAGAGTAATCCGTCAAACATAGTGAGGTAAAAATACAAATTACTTTTACCCTATTGCTCTAAAAAATTAATTTTCGTCTTTTACTATTTCAATTTTTCCACCCGCAAATTTCTTCTTCTTTATANTTTTTGGGTTTCCGTAAACTTTTATATTTCCACCGGCCGTAACTTTAGCTTCAATTTTTTCTGAGCAGTAGATAGTTGACGAACCGCCAGCTGTTACGGTAACATAAGATTCTTTGGAAATAAGCCCTTCAGCATCATAAACNCCTCCGGAATTGATGTTAATATCTTGTTTTTGTGAAGTTCCCTNTGCTTTAATAACGCTTCCTGAAACAGATTTAACTTGAAGATTTTCAGTAGCAGTTATCACATTTATTTTTCCACCTTCCTGGGCTTTAAGTTCTAGAGATGGTGCTTTNATTTCAGTTTCAGAAAAAATTTCAGAGCCTTCATTTGCATCAATGATTGAAATATTTTTATAGTAAAGCGTTACGGTTGTGGCATCTCCATCAAAACGTTCCTCAAGTTCCATTCTGATTTTTAAAACTCCATTATCATTTATGGTTTTTACAAACTCGGTATTTTCACCTTCCACGATTACTTTGTTTTCTTCGGAAGGAACAAGTTTTACGGTAATAAGGTCGTAAACTTTCAACTCGCTGAAATCTCCAACTTCAGTTGTTTGTTGCGAAAAAGCAATAGCAGAAATACAAAGTATTGCAATAAAAATTAGATTTTTCATCTGTATAAAATTTTAGTTTTTATAATCTTTTCGATGACCTAACATCGTAAAATCGAGATGTTTCTTCACTAAATCTGCATTCTTAACTTTTACATATACTTCATCGCCAAGCTGGTAAACGTTTTTTGTTCGTTGCCCAATTACCGCAAATTCCTCCCTGTCAAATTCATAACGATCATCATTCAAATCCTGTAAACGTACCATCCCTTCGCATTTATTAGATATAATTTCCACATAGATACCCCATTCGGTGACCCCGGAAATTACACCCAAAAACTCTTGGTCTTGGTGATCCTGCATATATTTTACCTGCATATACTTGATGCTATCGCGTTCGGCATTGGTGGCGAGATTTTCCATATCGCTGCTGTGTCCACATTTTTCTTCGTATTCTTCTTCCTTTGCAGATTTTCCACCATCCAAATAATGCTGAAGCAAACGATGCACCATAACATCGGGATAACGGCGGATGGGTGAAGTGAAATGTGTGTAATAATCAAATGCCAAACCGTAATGGCCAATATTGTGTGTAGTGTACATTGCCTTGCTCATACTACGGATGGCAAGCGTATCAATCAAATTTTGCTCTTTTTTGCCCTGAACATCTTTTAAAAGTTTATTCATGGATTGGGCGGTGGAATGGCGGTCCTTGGTGTTCAATTTATAACCGAAGCGCTTGATTATATTCTCCAAAGCTGCAATTTTTTCATCATCCGGTTCGTCATGAACGCGATATACAAATGTTTTTTTCGGTTCCTGTTTTCCTATAAATTCAGCCACACTCCTGTTTGCTAAAAGCATAAATTCCTCAATCAATTTATTGGCGTCCTTGCTTTCCTTAAAATAGACACCTTCAGGATTGTTTTGTTCGTCGAGGATAAATTTTACCTCTACTTTATCAAAAGAAATAGCGCCAGCGCGCATACGTTTGGTTCGCAA
Organism: Aequorivita sp.; assembly: GCA_002715485.1. Taxonomy (GTDB): domain Bacteria; phylum Bacteroidota; class Bacteroidia; order Flavobacteriales; family Flavobacteriaceae; genus Aequorivita. The sequence goes on from PAZL01000004.1 coordinate 58,432, forward strand.
TGTTTTTGCCAGACGATCCATTTCCAAAATTGCATCAGCAATTTCTGGTTTTACAGTATATTCCTTATCTGTTATTGAAATTTTGGAAGGAATTGTATGTACTTCATCTTTCGGATTTTCGATAATATGTTGTGCTTCTTCATAAGCAAAACGGGCATCACTGTATGTTACCGTTCTTCCAAACCATTGTTTTTTTACCTCCGCTTTTTTGGTTACTTCAAAAACTGCAGAAAATGTATATTTTTCTTCATTAGGGCGAAGTGAACACGCATTATTCGAAAGAATCTCTGGAAGCATGGGCACTACCCTATCTACCAAATACACGGAAGTTGCACGTTCGTAAGCCTCATCGTCCAGTTCCGTTCCAGGTTTTAGATAATGTGAAACATCTGCAATGTGGATTCCTATTTCGAAATTTCCATTATCCAATTTTTCAAAGGAAAGCGCATCGTCAAAATCCTTTGCATCTTTTGGATCTATCGTAAATGTGAGAACATTGCGCATATCACGACGTTTCTTTATTTCCGAAGCTTTTATGGAGGTATCTATTTTATTGGCATAATCCTCGACTTCCTTCGGAAATTCATAAGGAAGACCATATTGCGCCAGAATGGAATGGATTTCGGTATTGTGTTCGCCGGGCATACCAAGAACTTTGATTACGCTTCCAAAGGGAGAATCGGCTTTTTCGGGCCAATCTTCCATGGCAACGAGTACTTTTTCACCATTCTTTGCACCGTTTATTTTATTCTTTGGCACAAAAATATCTGTGTACATTTTATAATCAGTAACATCCACAAAAGCAAAATTTTCCTGCACTTGAATGGTACCAACGAATTCCGTCCGTTTTCTTTCTAAAATTTTTGTTACTTCTCCTTCTGTCTTTCCGCCTTTTTTACGCTTGAAAACGTAAACTTCAACAATATCGCCATTTAAGGCTTTGTTTAAATTTTTGCTTTTTACATATATATCGTCCTCCAGATCCTCAACAATAATATAGCCTTGGCCACGTCCAGCTATATCTACTTTTCCGGTATAATAATTTTGCGATGGGGTAAGTATATATTTACCGCGTTCTATTTCTTGAATGCTTCCCTTACCCTGCAGATCCTTTAGTTTTTTCACTATTTGGTTTCTGCTGCTTGGGTCGTCCAATTGTAGTTTTGCGGCAGTTTGTTTGTAATTGAATGCTTGTGAATGGTCTTTCCGAAGTATGTTTAGTATTGTCTGGGAAAGATTTTCAATTTTATTGTTTTTCTTTTTTCGTTTATGTCTTGGCATAGTTGTTTTTGTAATTAGCGTAAAAGTACTACTTCTCAAAGAATGACGTGTTTACATTAGGAAAGATTTAGTACCTTAGGAAAGCATATGGAATTTTAATTAAAAGTATACAATGAAGCATTTTAAAACCATAGCTATATTTCAGTATCCTGCAGAATATGCGGTGCTTCAGCTTTTGTTTGACCAGGCAGAGATTCGGTACATTTTTCAAAATGAAACCATGATCAGTGTTTTTCCTTTCTATTCCAACGCTATTGGCGGGATTCGCCTCCAAGTTCATTTAGAAGATATTCCCAAAGCAGAGGAAATTATAAAAAATTTGGACCATCCCTCAAATTTAAAAATAGTTTAAGATCACTTCAAAAATCAATTTCAGTAATTTTTATTGTTATCAACATATAATTATACATCATTTCTTTTTTTGAAATTTTTAAAATAAAAAATAGTGATGATTATAGTNTGTTAATATGTACAATAACTTTTTTAAGTTTTGTTTTGAAATAAATTTATTGCCTTTTAATAAAAGGTTGTTAACATAAATTTAAGATTTAAAAGCCTTGAAAATAATGNAATAACAGAAATAATTAACAACGGTGGATAAGNANTTTTGACAACTAAAATCTAATAAGTTTTTATTGAAATGTTGTTTGAAACGAAAGAAATNATGCTAATAAATTGCACGTAAAAAATTGATTAAAATTTTGGTTTTCTGAGATAATTGAACCTATTGAAAATAATCCCGAAACCTGCAATTTTAATTGTCGTGATTCCGCAAACAAATATCAACAATGTTGTTAACTAAATAATGAACCCACCGTTAAGAAATCGTTATCAATTGAAAATCAATAGGTATTGAATGCAGTTGTTGGGATAATTATAAATGCATTTCTCCTTAAATAAATTCACGATGTTTTATCTTTGAAAAAAATTCATATTATGANAATTTCNATCGGCAACGACCACGCAGGCACAGAATATAAATTTGAAATCGTTTCATTTCTTGAAAAGGAAGGCCATACAGTTATTAATCACGGAACCAATAGCGAAGCTAGTGTAGACTATCCCGATTTTGTGCATCCGGTTGCCGATGATGTTGAAAACGGAAAAGTAGATTTTGGTATCATAATTTGTGGNAGTGGAAACGGTGCAAATATGACTGCCAACAAACACCAAAAAGTGCGTTCCGCACTATGCTGGACCAAAGAAATAACCGAGCTGGCCCGCCAGCACAATGATGCTAATATTTTGAGNATTCCCGCCAGGTTCACGAGCAAACCACAAGCTGTGGAAATGGTAAAGACCTTCCTAAAAACCGATTTTGAAGGGGGCCGCCATCAAAACCGCGTGGAAAAAATAGNTTGTTCATAACTCCACAAGATGGCCCATAACCACACACATTCTCCAAACGATTCGCACGGGCATTCGCACCCAGATTTGAAAGGAAGAAAGCTTTTGCTTTCCATTCTTTTGAACATTGGAATTACCGTTGCACAAGTTATCGGGGGTTTGATTTCTGGAAGTTTATCGNTGCTTTCAGATGCGCTTCATAACTTTAGTGATGTACTTTCCTTGGTTGTAAGTTACATTGCCGATAGATATTCAAAAAAGGATGCATCGGTTACTAAAACTTTCGGTTACAAACGTGCCGAAATCATAGCAGCTTTTGTGAATTCCGCAACTTTAATCGTAGTTGCAGTTTACCTTATTTATGAGGCTGTGCTACGTTTTTTAGCCCCTCAAGCTATTGAAAGCGGTTTGGTTATCTGGCTCGCAATTTTAGGTATTGTTTTTAACGGTTTCAGTGTATTGCTTCTTTTTAAGGATTCAAAAAGCAACATGAACATGCGCTCAGCTTATTTGCATTTATTTACCGATATGGCAGCATCGGTTGCCGTTTTGATTGGTGGTTTGCTGATGAAGTATTTTGAATGGTTTTGGGTGGATAGTCTTTTAACGGTTTTAATAGCTTTGTATTTGTTGTTTATGGGTTATGATTTGTTGAAAAGCTCCTTCAAGGTTTTGATGCTTTTTACACCAGATGAATTAAATTTGGAAGTAATTCACGATAAAGTTTGTACCATTCCAGGAATAAAGAATATCCATCACATTCATATTTGGCAACTAAACGAACAGGAAACCCATTTGGAAGCACATGTAGATTTTTATGAAGATGTCAGGCTTTCAGAATTTGATANTGTATTGACAAAGATGGAAGAGTTGCTGTATCACGATTTCGGAATAAACCATGTAACCATCCAACCCGAACACCAAAAGGACGATCCAAAAGATATTATTGTTCAGGATTGAAATATTAAAAGATTATGGAAATTGAAGTAAAGAATTTTGGTGAGTTGAGTACAAAAGAATTGTACGACGTTTTACAATTGCGGAGCGAAGTTTTTGTGGTGGAACAGGATTGCGTCTATCAAGATATTGATGGAAAAGACGATCGAGCCTTACATATTATGGGATGGGAAGATGGTAATTTAGTTGCTTATGCGCGCTGTTTTGAGGCAGGCGATTATTTTGATGAAGCATCCATAGGAAGGATTTTAGTACGCGANAACTACCGAAAACTGGGTTATGGCCACGTAATAACCAAAGCTTCAATAGAAGCTATNAAAACAAACTTTAAAGCCGATAAAATAAAGATATCGGCTCAAGTATATTTGGTAATATTTTATGAGAGCCACGGCTTTAAAACCTATGGCGATCGTTACTTGGAAGATGGTATTCCGCACATTGCGATGATTAGAGCTTAATAAGGTTTTTCTCTAAATTAAGGTCTTTTAGCATTTCATCAGTAAACTTATAGTGCCCACGACGGGTAATGATTTTGAAGCGCTGGTTCCGCATACGCGTTAATGTATCAAGAAATTGCCATTTTGATTTTAGCAATCTTGGTTTCTCAGATTTTAAACTGATTTCGAAATAATGCTTTATCCCAGCACGGTCTGCTACAATGTCTGGTGTAATTATCACATCGCTATCTTTTTTGTGATAGGATTTTGGAGTTTCATAACCTTCCACATCGGCCTGAATGTGTTCAAAACCCCGGTTCTCTAAATAGGCCACAGATTCNTTTAGAATCTCCTTGTTTTCGTTTCTTTCTGACTGTACCATAACTGCTAAGATACAATATCATTGATAAACAGTCAGTTAAGGTTATGTTAAGCGAAAAATTATAGCTGTTAAATTAATTTTTATACCGGATTGATTTGTCAAACGGAAGCTTCAATTGGTGTAAAATATTTTCATCATCGCGATGATCAGTGATGTCCAAACCGTATTTAATTTCTGAAGTTTTTCCGTAAACAAATGTGCCAAACATGCGGTCCCAAATNGAAAGCATATTCCCAAAATTACTGTCNGTCCATGGCATTTGGTAATGATGGTGGAATTTGTGCATATTCGGAGTTACGATTACGTAACTCAACGCTTTGTCCAATTGCTTTGGAAGGGAAATATTGGCGTGGGTGAAGTAAGTAAAAAGAACGCTTAATATTCTATAAAAAAGATAAAAAGCAATCGGCATTCCCATAATTACTACAGCAATCAAAGCGAAAGTTTCCCGGATAATAAAGTCGAAAGGATGGTGGCGTGTACCCGTTGTAACGTCCACATTTTTATCGGAATGGTGTACCGTATGTAGCCGCCACATCCACTTTACTTTGTGAAGCAGATAATGCACAAAATACTGTGCAATCAAATCCAAAACCATAATTGAAAGCAACAATTTCAGCCAAACCGGAGCATCAAAGAGTGGAAGCAATCCAAAGTTTGAATTGTTTAACCACAGAAANANGCCAACGGTTGCAATACCGAAAACCACGTTTATCAACATTACAAACGCCAGCAAAATCAAGTTGGTTTTTGCGTGGCGCCATTTGTTGTATTTGGTAAAAACGAGTTTGTAATAGCCTTCAAGAATCCAGAAAATAGTAAGCACAAAAAACACCCAACCGGCTTTCATCCAAACGGGCATGGTTTCGAAGAAGGTTAGGAAGGGTTGCATTATTTATTGGATTCAAGGTAAACTATAATATCTACACAACTTTGCTGTGAATGCGCATTATTGTAATGCAAATCGTATGTGTCGTCTGATTCACCAATCCAAGTCATATAAAACTTAGATTTATCTATAGAATTTAACTTTTCAATTTCATTGAAAACAGAAAAAGCCCTTTTTTTTGATAACTCAAAATTATAATTTTCAGTTCCTGATATTGTTGAATATGCAAAGATTTTAAGAAAAGAAAAATCGGTTGAATCTAATAATTTAGCAATTTTAGAAACTTCTACTAAATCTATATTATCGAGTTTATAAGAATTTTTGTCAAAAAAAATAGTTTTTTCAATCGTATTTTGACCATAAAATGATATAGAAATAAATAAAATAAAAAATAGGTTAGTTAATTTGAATGTCATTTTCATTTCAAAATCTTATTATACCGCCCAGCATCATTCAAAACCGCAACCGCTTCTAAAATCTCCGGATTGTGCTCTATTTGATAATTGTACAAACCTTCGCGGTAAAAATAACGCTTCAAAATTTCATCGGTTAACAACGATTCTATTTCCACTTTTTTGTCAACAATAGCTTTGTCCTTGGCCAAATCAATTGCAGCCATAAGCTGGTTATAACTTGCTGAAATATCCTTACTCATATCGTCATCTTCGGAGATTTTTAGACCTTCGGCAAATTTCTTTTCGGTCTCGGTTTCGTATTCAAAATTGTTGTCTTTTAAAAACTTCAGAAAATCCTGAAAATCGGCTTCAGTAAATTGGAAATTCTTCCAGTCTGTCATTTGATGGCTGTAGTAATACTTTGTGGCATAATCGAAAATAGCGTTGTCTTTAAGCAAAGCTGTAGTGATGGGGCTAAAAACTGCCGATTTTAATTCCACATCGGGAAGNATCCCGCCACCGTCATAAACTGTTCTGCCACCTTTGGTTTTGAANGCATTGTATTCTTTGGCATCTTTTCTGATTGGATCTCCGTTTTCATCACGATGCCAGTAATCAAGCGCCTGAATACAGCGACCGCTGGGTGTATAGTAGCGCGAAATAGTTACTTTTAATTGTGTGCCGTACGTCAACTTTTTTGGCCTTTGAACCAATCCTTTTCCAAAGCTTCGGGCGCCAACCACCACGGCACGATCCAAATCCTGCAAGCCGCCCGAAACAATTTCACTGGCGGAAGCGCTTCTACCATTCACTAAAACAACTAAGGGAATTTCCTTATCGACAGGATCAAACTGGGTTTTATAAACTTGATTATATTTTTCAATAACCGATTTTGTGGTTGTAATAACTTCCCCTTTATCCACAAAGAGGTTAACAACATTTATGGCTTCATTTAGTAAACCGCCTGGGTTTCCGCGTAAATCCAAAATAATTTTTTTAGCTCCCTGTGACTTTAAATCAACTAGTGCAGCTTTTGTTTCAATAGTTGTTTTTCGGTTGAATTGTGAAAGTACAATGTATCCAATATCGTTATTTATCAATTTATAAAAAGGAACCGCTTTAAGATCTACGGCTCCTCTGGTTATGGTTGCAGTGGCGGTTTTTCCCTGACGTTTGTAGGTTACATCAACGGTTGAACCTGGTGCTCCTTTTAACAATTCTCCAGCATCATCTTCCAAATCGGCAATATTTATATTACCAATTTTTACGATTTCGTCACCAGCTTTCAACCCTGCTTTATCGGCCGGATAACCTTGGTATGGTTCCACAATTATGATTTTATCCTTTCTGCTTTGGGCGGTTGCGCCAATACCCGTATAAACACCGGAATTGTTGATTTTAGCGTCTTCTACTTGCTGTTCGTTCCAATAAACAGTGTATGGATCCAAATCTTCCAACATGCCCTTAATAGCCTTGTCCATAAGGGTTGCGGGAGTAACTTCATCCACATAATTCATGTTCAGTTCCTTGAAAAGTGTTGTGAAAATTTCAATCTGTTTGGCAATTTCAAAAAAGTCACTTTTAAAACTTACCGTGGTAAAAAATATACCGACAGCGATAATGGGAACTATTATTCTTTTTTTCATTTTATGAAATTTTAATGCGTTTTCTTTCTCTTCTTCAGAAATATACGAAGAATGACAACAACTACTATTGCAACGAGGAATAAAGGCCAAAGGTATAAAATGCCCAAGAAAAATACCGAAATGCCGTTCCAACCGCCTTGCAGCGCATTTTTCATTTTCTGGCCGTAAGATTGTGTAATACCTGTTTCAGCAGTGGTTTTGTAAAATTCAATGTTTACGGTGCTCATTGAAACTTGACTTTGCAGATACTGCAATCGACCTTGCTTGGCTTCAATTTCCTCACGAATGGTGGAAAGTTCGCGCTCTATTTCCAGCATTTCCTTTACGTTGTTCGCTTTTTTCAGCAATTCCAGGTAGCGGTCTTCTAGTGTGCGCTTTGCTTTTAAACGCGCTTCCAAATCCACAAACTCTTCCGAAACATCCTGTCGGGAAATATCGCGTTTATCAAAATAATCAACACCTTCAGAAATACCGTCAATAAACTTTTGAAAATTTTCGGTAGGAATGCGAACGGTTAAACTTTTATAAATTCGATTGTAGTCTTTTCCGCTGTTGTCGTTCTGAACCAATCCTTTGTTTTGCGAGGCAAGCTGAAGTATTTTTTTGTGCGTTGCTTCTACATCTTTTGTTTCAAAAGCCAAACGCGCGGTTTTGATTATTTTTTGCTTAATTTCTTCAAGCGGAGGCGGTGGGGGCATAAGCTGCTGTGATATCGGAATTTCTTCAGCCATATCCATCTCCGGCATCGCAGAACCTGCTTCGTAATTTTTGTTGGAATTTCCGTTTGAGCATCCTAAAACAAACAATAAAAGTAAAGTGCTAATTGTTTTCATCGCGTAATTTTTTAAGTAGCCTTACCATTGCTTTGTCAAGTTCGGCGTACTGCGGTTTAACTTTTCCTAAAAAAAGAAAGAGCATCACAAATTTCTTGCCGTGAATTTCTTCAAGCAGGTGTTTATTAAGACGATAGGCTTCACGAAGCTGCCTCTTTATACGGTTTCGCTCTACTGCCGATTTAAAACTTCGCTTTGGAACAGCGAAAGCGGCGAGATGGGCTGCCAAGTTTTCCTTCGGAAGAAAAAATACTTTTATTGGAAATTTGGAATGTGTTTTCCCCTCCAAAAACAAATTTTCAATTGTTTTAGAGCTTTTTAATTTTTCGTTTTTGGGAAATTTTTGACTCACTCTGTAAATATATAAAAA
>PAZL01000005.1 GCA_002715485.1 Aequorivita sp.
CAGTCATCGGGCTGCCAAGTACCATAAAATATTTAGGCTCCAGAAAGGGGGTGATTTTGCGTACCATGATGCTACCATTGTTAGTAACCGTAGCGGCATCATCAACTTGAACCAAACTACCCTCATGTTCAATAAATAAAGTACCATTGACTACAATGTTTCCATTAACCTTAACATAATTTCCGGAATTTACGGTAAGTGTTTTTCCAGACTCAACCACAAGACTGCAAGCCTCTATATTTCCACTAATAGATGTATTGTAATCATCCTTTATAACCACTGCAGAAGAATTATTTGGCACACCATTGCTCCAAGTTCCAGATATATATTCCGTAGTTTGACTACAACTATCAAATTTTCCTGTAAACATACCCCGGCCATAGGTTGCGGCCAGAATAGTTCCATCAATTTCTTTATAATCAAATGACATAACTTTTACATCACTCATTCCATTTTGTGATTGAGTCCAATTTGGACTTGTGGAGGTCCAATTTTCTGTTTCCAAACCCCTAATGCTGTACCTATAATCACGTGATCTACATTTGAAGGGTTTTGGAGAATACACTTAACGGGAATGTCCGGCAAGTCACCTTCCTTGCTAACCCAACTGCTTCCTCCATTGCTGGTATACCAAATACTATTTACTCCGTAATTATGAAAAGTGACCATTATATCATTTTCTGTAGCTCCATAACGGATATCAGAAACTGCTCCTACAACACTAGGCATTGATATGTTTGTCCAAGAAGGTGTAGCATTTACGTTGTCAAGCCTGATAATTTTTCCTAAAGCCGTACCTATCAAAAATCTATTTGAAACATTTGGTGAGGCTACAAAAAATGTGGGTATGGTATTTAACATACTATTTGTTAAAGTACTTTTTGCAATACTTGGGCCCGAAGGATTTATTGTCCAGCGATAAATTTGATAGTTTGAACCGTTGGTTGCGTTTGAAAGCATAATATTTGTTTCGCTATCAAGACCACACTGGTTCACAAAATCACCTGTATTATCACTACCAGGGAAATTGCCTAAATAGTTTCCACCTATCGTAATATATCTATAATTGTTATAAACATAGGAAGAAACCATATATTGATCGTCCTTATCAATAAATGCCCAACAGCCATCGCCACCAGTGACCTCATTTGATGAATTGATTCCAGATGCTGCATTCAATATTAATTGGGATCCATTATCCTGTGCTCCAGCCAATAAAATTTCCGAGGAAAAATTTTGGTTAATTGCACCTTTATAAAATTGTGTGACATTATAACCGCTATTCCGTGAATAAGTATTTGTACCTCCATTATTAGTATAAAAAACACCGCCATCGTTTCCAAATATAATTCTGTTAGGCATACCAGGAGCAAAGGCAATACCGTGCTGGTCTGCATGAACTTCTTGATATCCGAAACCTCCATACCAATGTGTAAATTGGACCCAGCTATTTCCAGAATTTGTAGATTTAAATAGGTCAATACCACCAACATATAGTGTGTTATCATTACTGGGATCAACACCTATCATTAAATCATAAAAGCTTTGGCCTCTTGTAAAGTCTAATGCAGAAATTCCTGTATCAGCATCATTCGGTTGTGCAATTGATGTAGGTGCAGTTGCAAAACCATTTGTAGTCCTAAAAATTTTAACTGGATTAGAGGAAGAAGTTCTGTCTTGAGCCAAAACATAAATTTTACCAGCGGTTTGCTTGGAGCACGCCAATTCTACACGCCCGTTCGTATTCAAATTTCTTACGTTTGTCCAATTATTTCCATCGTTACGAAAAACATAACCACCACCATAACCATAAGCATTGCTTCGTGTGCCCATCCAAAGAGAGCCGTCTGCTGCAATATCAAAATCATTTGGTGAAAAATAGGTGCCACTGGTTGTTTGAAATGTACTACCAGTAAGTTTCGTGAAATTTGAGCCATCTGTACTCTTGTATAGCCCTATTGTGTTTAATCCTAGCCAAGTCCAGCCATCACTACCTGCTATCACTTCTTCTCTATATATAGTAGAACCAGTGCCAAAATATACTTCTGTTTGATTTGTAACAGGGTTATTCCAAGCGATTATATCTTGAACAAAAGCAATTTTGTCTGCCAAGGCAGTTCCTCCCGTATAAAGCTCGAACCAATTTTCACCACCGTCAATAGACTTATAAACACCATTACCCACTACATCACCAGCAGTATACACTTCTCCTGTGCCCAAATACATGATTTGGGTATTATTTGGATCAAAGGTTATGGACATTACCGAGAGATTTCCAGGCACACCATTTACCCTTTGCCAAACCGATGCACTATTAGTAATATCATTATTTATCCAAAGACCACCGCTTACACCTCCTGCAAAAACTTTTGTTGTACTACCTGGAGCAAAAATTAAGGAATGCGTTCTTCCACCAACATTATTTGGACCTCGCTCTTCCCAAACGTTCGTCAAATCTCCCGGAGCCTTCATAGCTGTATTTGTCTTTAATTCCTGTTGAAGTGCATATAATCGCTCAGGTGCAGGGCGAAGTAAATTGGGGTCACTAGTATATAAATATTCTTGTTCAAAAAATTTATTGGGAGGCAACCCTTGGGCTTTACGCTCTTCTTTTGACATATGCATAGACTTCCTGAAAGGATGGTTAATCAAAAACTGAGAGTACCTTTGGGAAATATCGGACTTTTCTATTGAAGAAACGGAGCCATCTGGTTTAAAAAATATAGTATCTGAAAATAAAAAAAAGCTTACAATTACCACAAAAAACAAAGTGGCTATATAGAAAGAAGGCTTTAATTTTATAAAGGAAGGCAACTTTAAAAGTTTCATAATAAATAATTTATAAAATGCTAAAATACCCTATAATAAAATAATCAGAAAATTAAAATCATTAAAAATTTTAAAAATTTTAACTATTTTGTGATTAGCAACTATAAAAAAAGCCGCTTCATCGAAAAAATGAAGCGGCTTGTCCTTTAAATTAAAAAAATATTATCCTCCGAAATCGTCAAAACGGATATTTTCATCAGGAATTCCAAAGTCCTCACCCATTTTTTGCACAGCTTGGTTCATCAATGGTGGGCCGCAGAAATAAAGCTCTATATCTTCTGGGGATTCGTGGTGACTTAGATAGTTATCTATAACCACTTGGTGAATAAAGCCCACAAAGCCGTCGCCAGACTCATCGTGTATATCTTTTTTCACTTTCCAGTTATCCTCCTCCATCGGCTCAGAGAGCGCAAGGTAGAATTTGAAATTCGGGAATTCATTCTCCAATTGTTTAAAGTGGTCTAAATAGAATAATTCTCTTTTAGAGCGACCTCCGTACCAATAAGTTACTTTTCTACCCGTTTTAAGAGTTTTGAAAAGATGGTATAGATGCGAACGCATAGGTGCCATTCCTGCACCACCACCTACATAAAGCATTTCTGCGTCTGAAGGATTGATAAAGAACTCGCCATAAGGACCAGAAATTACAACCTTATCTCCTTTCTTACAGTTAAAAATATAAGAAGAAGCTATACCTGGATTCACTTGCATCCATTGGTTTTTTGCGCGATCCCATGGTGGAGTGGCAATACGAACGTTCAACATAATCTCACGTCCTTCAGCTGGATAAGAGGCCATGGAATAAGCTCTCTCTACAGTTTCGGTATTTTTCATCACCAAAGGCCATAGTCCAAATTTATCCCATTCAGCTTGAAACTTATCTGGCGTATCATGCTCTTCGGGATGTGCGGTAATATCAATATCAGAATATTTTACTTCGCAAGGCGGAATTTCAATTTGTATATAACCTCCTGCTTTGTAATTCATATCTTCTGGGATTTCAACCACAAATTCTTTAATAAAAGAAGCAACATTATAGTTACGGACCACAGTAGCATCCCATTTCTTAATACCGAAAACTTCTTCGGGAATGTGGATGTTCATGTCCTGCTTTACTTTTACTTGACAAGAAAGACGGGCACCTTCCTTTAACTCTTTGCGAGTAAAGTGTGGAGTCTCTGTAGGTAAGGCTTCACCTCCACCCGAAAGAACGTGACACTCACATTGAATACAAGTTCCACCTCCACCACATGCGGAGGGAAGGAATATTTTTTGATTCCCGAGTGTAGATAAAAGTGTACCGCCACTTTCCACTTCTATAACTTTCTCATCATTAATAGTAATCTTTACGGGGCCAGATGGCGAAAGTTTCTGTTTCGTAAAAAGTAATAATGATACCAATAGTAAAGTCAATACCAAAAAGGCAATGACCGTTACTACTATAACTCCAAGTGTACTTACTGCTAAAAACATATTATTGCTTCGTTATAGTTGAAACTTCAACTGTTTGTGAGGTTTCTATATTTTCATTTTCGATTTGTTTGGTCTGCATTCCTACATTTTCTGGATTGCCGTCCAAAGAAGGGGTAGATTCATCGCCTCCCGTCAACATTCCGCCAAAGCTCATAAACCCAATAGCCATTAATCCTGTAATGATGAAGGTAATGCCTAGACCACGTAAAGGCGCTGGGACATTTGAGTAACGTATTTTTTCACGAATCGCTGCAATGGCAAGAATAGCTAAAAACCAACCAATTCCTGAACTGATACCATAATTTAGTGCTAAGCCCAATGTTGCAATATCTCTAGACTGCATAAAAAGAGATCCCCCCAAAATAGCACAGTTAACCGCAATTAGCGGAAGAAATATACCCAATGAATTATACAGTGAAGGTGAAAATTTTTCAACCACAATTTCTACTAATTGCACCATTGTTGCAATGGTAGCGATAAAAAGTATAAATGAAAGGAAGCTCAAATCATAGGATGCATATTCCTCACCCAACCATACCAAGGCACCATCTTTGAGCAAGTATTGATCTAACAACCAGTTAATAGGTACAGTAACCGCTAGGACGAAGATAACTGCAGCACCTAGACCAACTGCAGTTGAAACCTTTTTAGAAACAGCAAGGTAAGAACACATTCCAAGGAAGGTTGCAAATACCATGTTGTCTATAAAGATTGATTTAAAAAATAACTCTACATGTTCCATTTTATATATGTGTTCAGTAAGCAATGCAGTTTTCAGTTAAGCACAACAAAAACTGCGAATTGCAACTATTTTTATTCCTCTATTAAATCTTTATTCTTAGCCCGCTGTACCCAAATAATCAAACCAACGATAATTAACGCCATCGGAGACAATAACATAAAGCCATTATTCTCATAGCCAATGGCATATAAACCAGTTTTTTGAATTGGATCACCCAATACCTGAAAACCCAATAATGTTCCTGAACCTAAAAGCTCACGGAAAAAACCAACGATTATAAGTATGAGTCCATAACCAGCTGCGTTTCCTATTCCGTCCAAGAATGAACGCCAAGGGCCATTACCTAAAGCGAATGCTTCAAAACGCCCCATAATGATACAGTTTGTAATAATCAAACCGATAAAAACAGATAACTCCTTACTCAAGGAATAAGCAAATGCTTTTAATATTTGGTCTACTATAATTACCAAAGCTGCAACCACTACCAATTGAACGATAATCCGAATTTTGGATGGGATGATATTTCGCATAAGCGAAATAACTACGTTACCGATTCCTAAAACGGCCATAACCGAGATGGCCATAACGATAGATGCCTTTAATTGAGCTGTAATAGCTAAAGCTGAACAAATCCCCAAAACCTGAATGGTAATTGGGTTGTTATCCGCTAATGGGTCTAGTATTAATTTACTGTCCTTTTTTGATAGCAATCCCATAATTTAATTATTTAATGATTTTAAGTATGGCAAATACATTCTAACGTCTTTTTTGATCATTGCGGTAACTCCGTTGCCTGTAATGGTTGCACCTGCAATGGCATCAACTTTATTATCCATTTTGTTTTCGTTAATGGGATCATTGTTACCTTTTGCAACAGTTATACCCTTAAAAACATCGTTGTCAAGAATAGCTTCACCTTTAAAGTCGTCCATAAAGTAACGCTGTTTAATTTCGGCACCCAAACCTGGGGTTTCACCCTTGTGGTCAAAAAACACTCCTTGCACAGTAAACGATTTATCCAACGCAACAAAGCCCCAAATTGCATCCCAGAGTCCTTTGCCACGCATTGGTATCACATAAATAGTTTCACCGTCCTTCTCTCCTATGAATAGTGGTAACCTTCTTTTATAGTTAGAGTCCTTAGCTTTGGTCTCTTCTTTTTTAAGATCAATTAAATAAGCCTCATCATTTTCGGTAACATCATCACCTTGAATCACCAATTGTTGCTTAATGTATTTATGAAAGGTTTCTTCCACCTTATCTGTGGGCACAAATGTTACATCGCCCTCGCCTTCGTTATCGTTCACGCCCATGGCATAGAGAATATTCTGCATTTTCTCATAACGCTCATTAAGAGTAATCTTGCTTTTTAAACCTTGTGCAACACCAGCCAAAAGGGAGCCCACGACCACAACCATAACAATTGCAAAGATAATTGTATATGAATTTTTATCTGTATTCTTTGCCATGATTACGCTGTTTTAACTTTTAAACGTTTCATTCTCTTTTTAATATTTCCTTGAATTACATAGTGATCAATTGTTGGTGCAAATACGTTCATCAAAAGTATTGAAAGCATAAAGCCTTCTGGATAGGCAGGATTGAATACACGTATCATAATTCCCATAAACCCAATAAAGAAGCCATAAATCCATTTCCCTTTATTGGTTTGCGAAGCCGTTACAGGGTCTGTAGCCATATAAACGATTGCGAAAGCAGCACTACCTATAATTAAGTGATGCCAGAAAGGCTCACTCATCAATCCATAAAAATTGCTGCTTTTCTCTATCCAGCCTGCATCTGCAACACCATTAAATATGAGCCCCATAACTATGGCTCCTAAAACAGCAGAAAGCATAATTCTCCAACTACCCACTTTCGTAAATATCAAGAATAATGCACCTAAAATTATCAAAAACGTAGAGGTCTCACCTACAGACCCTGGAATAAAGCCCCAGAACATATCCCAAGTACTATATACTGGCTCAGTGTTTGCAGCAAGACTTCCCAATATTGTTTCTCCAGAAATAGCATCCGGTTGTCCCGCCATTTCTTTTGCACCATGAACCCAAACCTTATCCCCACTCATCCACGTTGGGTATGCAAAGAATAAGAAAGCACGAATTGTAAGCGCAGGGTTGAGGATATTCATTCCCGTTCCACCAAAAACTTCTTTACCTATAACAACACCAAAGATTACCGCAACGGCAAGCATCCAAAGTGGAATATCTATAGGAACAATAAGCGGCACAAGCATTCCCGTTACCAAATAACCTTCCTCTACTTCGTGTTTTTTAATAATTGCAAAAATGAATTCCACTGCTAAACCTACCCCGTAAGAAACAATTACCAAAGGAAGTACCGTCCAGGCACCCAAAATAAAATTGTCCCAAGTGAAGAAATTAGCAAGTGGGTCAATACGCAAAGTATTGTCTATAGCTGCGTAATGCTGATAACCTGCATTAAATATTCCAAATATTAAGCACGGCACAAGCGCCATGATAACGGTATTCATAGTACGCTTTAAATCATCTACAGCTCGCACGTGCGAGCCAGAGTGCGTAGTTTCATTTGGAGTATATAAAAAGGTATGCAGTGCATTAAACGCAGGCGCCATTTTTGTACCCTTGTACTTTTCCTTTAGCTTATGTAAATTCTGTTTCAATCCCATAGCGGTTATCCTATTTCTTTATACATTAAATCAAGACCGTTCCTGATAATTTGCTGGTGTGGCTGCTTGCTCACACAAACAAATTCGGTAAGCGCAAAATCCTCAGGTGCCACTTCATACATTCCCAAAGCTTCCATTTCATCCAAGTCTTGAACCATACATGCCTTTAGCATTTGCAGAGGATACATATCAAGCGGAAAGACCTCTTCGTAAACCCCAGTTACAACAAAAGCGCGATGCTCTCCATTGGTATTGGTATCAAGGTCATATTTTTTGTTTGGCATTAACCACGAAAAAGTTAAAGCTCTTGAAGTTGAAATTTTATTGAAAACGGGTTTGTTCCAGCCAAATAGTTCATAATCGTCTCCTTCCGGGATTACGGTTACCGTAGTACTGTAATAGCCCAAGTGCCCTTTTTGGGAAATCTTTTTCCCTGTAAGTACATCGCCACTGATAACGCGAACGTTTTCGTCTTTCAAGCCAGAGTCGTATAAAAAGGTTGCTGCCTCAGAACCAATTCTTGTTTTATAATATTTAGGAGTTTTCACTTCAGAACCAGAAAGTGCGATGATGCGTTCTGCGTTGAATTTTCCCGTAAGCAATAATTCACCAATAATAACAAGATCCTGTGGCGCGATGGTCCAAACAATTTCGCCTTTGTTAACGGGTCCAAGTTTGTTTATTTGTGTACCCACATTTCCCGCAGGGTGCGGTCCGGAAACGTTATGAAGTGCAATATCCTTCAAACCTTTAAAAGGAGAATCACCGCTTTTACATACACCTACGTGCACTTGCCCTGTAGTAAGTTTGCTTAGCGCGGTAACTGCTGCTTGTAATTCTTTTTCTTTTCCTTTTAATGAAAAATCGCAGTCATTTGCAAGTGGAGCGGTACTGTATGCAGAAACATAGATATCTCTTGGCTCTTGCTCAGTATCAGCAATCACCGCATAGGGACGCTGCATAATAAATGGCCAGCAACCAGCCTCCAGCAAACGGGTTTTGATAGCCTCGGCACTTGAAGAATCTGGGCTCAAAATACCAAAATCCCTAAAAGTATCCTGCTGATCTGCTTCAATGATTATTTCAGTAATAACACGTTTTGCACCGCGCTCTATTTTGGTGAGCGTTCCGCTAACGGGAGAAACGAACTTTACGACCTCATTGCTTTTTGAATAGAAAATAGTATCACCAGCCTGAACTTTTCCACCTTCTTTAACCACCATTTTTGGTGTAATGAGATGAAAATCGGAAGGTCTTATTGCGAAAGTTCTTGATCGCGGGGCGCTGGAAAGTACTTTTTCGGCTTCGCCCTTTAAATTAATGGTAAGACCTTTTTTAATCTTAATGTCTTTGGACATAAATATGGATATTAATAATGCCTTTTTAATACCCTATTACCCCTCAAAACAAATGCACGGGGAATAAGGGCGTGCAAATTTATAAATTAAATATACCATTGCACAATAAATGCATATAATTTTCTATGTTAAAAAGTAGCAGATCGGTATTTTAAAATGTTTTTAAATTACGAATACACAATACGGAATTAATTCGGGAGCCTTTAACTTTAAATTCTTGATTATCTGTAATAGCGTCGGGCATAAAATTTGTTTATCTTAGCTTTTTAAATTCCTATTATGTCTAAAACCTTTGCCACTACCCTGTTTATTGTACTTTTAGTAATTCCAGCATTCTCCCAAATTGTAGAAAAAGTAGAACCTCCCTACATCAGCACCATACAGTTTCGTGGCGCTACGGACCTCAGCCAGCTGCCCGTTATCCGGTTGGGCGGTCAGCTGCAACTATCTTTTGATGCACTTAATGGCGAAGAAGAAGACTATTACTACACCATAACCCACCATAATTTTGACTGGAGCCCCAGTGACCTATCAAAAAGTGAATATTTAGATGGCTTTGATGATGTGCGCATAGACACCTATCAAAACTCCGTAAATACGCTTCAAATTTTTTCTCATTACGAACTCACTATCCCTAATCGTGATACCCGAGCGATTGAAAAAAGCGGAAATTACCTGTTAAGCATTTTTAACAGCGATGGAGAATTGATATTTACACGAAAGTTTTTGGTGATTGAAAACATAGCTTCTGTGAGCGTGGAAATAAAACGAGCAAGAGATTTAAGAGTTATTGAAGAAAAGCAAGTGGTTCATTTTACCATAAATTCGCCCAATTTACTATTGGTTAACCCCAAGCAAACTGTAAAAACATTGGTATTGCAAAATAGCAACCTTAAAACCGCAATTACAGACCTGGTGCCGCAATACACTATGGGCAACGAACTTATCTACAGATATGACAAGGAAGCCTCTTTCGGTGGCGGCAATGAATTTCTTGCTTTTGATAACAAAGATGAACGGTCTGCCACTAACGGCGTGCGCTCCATAGAACTTACTGATGTTTATGAGAATTATCTCTACACTAATATACCCAGATATAACAGGCCATACACTTATAATCCAGATATTAATGGAAATTTTGTGGTGCGCAATGTAGATGCTAGAGACCAAGACCTTGAAGCCGAATATGTACGCATGCACTTTAACCTTCAATATTATGATGACCTGGATGATAAGGAACTACATATTTATGGAAATTTCAATAATTGGACGATAGATGGCAGCACTTATATGAAATATGACCCAAAAAGCGACACTTACAGAAATGAACGTTTGTTTAAGCAAGGTTTCTACAATTATAAATATGTAGTAGTAAATAGAGACGGAAGCATAGACGAAGGTGCCGTGAGCGGCGATTTTTGGCAAACAGAAAACGATTATACCGTAATTGTATATTTCCGTGATTTGGGAGCGAGGTATGACCGCATTATTGGTGCTGGTTATGCAAACTCCACAAATATTAGCAATAACTGAGTTTTCTAAAATTAAATGAAGCGCTAATCCTTTTTCATTAAGCCATGAAACGCAATAAAGACAAAATTTCCCATGGAAGAAAGTCGTTGCAATATCGTGGCAACAAATGTTTAAACTGCAACCAGCCTCTGGACGTTAGTGATGTTTATTGCCCTTATTGCTCACAATTAAACAGCAAAAAGCAACTTTCAGCTAAAGATTTTTTTGCAGAATTTTTAAGCAGCATTTTAGTGTATGACTCGCGTTTACGGAATACGCTCAAAGATCTTCTATTCCGTCCCGGTGTAATATCAAAAAATTACGTAAAAGGCCAACGTTTAAAATATGCCAACCCGTTCCGGTTTTTCTTGAGTGTATCCATCATTTATTTTTTGATGGAAGGTTTCATTGGTTATATAAATCCTTCTGAAAAGGAAAATCAATTAGGTTTAAATGTAATGCCGGCAAACGAGGCATCTATTGATTCTCTTTTTGCTAATCAGCCTCCTGAAATATTTACACCAGATTTTCGCGGAGATACCTTAAGGGCAAAACAGCTAGGAATGCCACTTTATTATTCAGAAAAAAGCCTAGACACACTATCCTTTTTCAAGAATTACAGCAAGCGAGGATCACTATACATGTCTTATTATTTCCGCACAAAAACAGAAAACCCAACAGTAGCTTTAGATAGCTTGAACCACTCCAATAGTTTTAAAAATCGTTGGCTCTACTCCCGTTCTATAACTTGGTACAAAATCATAAGCAATCCAAATGCCTTCATAAATTATATAACCTCAAAGATTCCATTCTTCCTTTTCTTCTTTACGCCATTTTATGCACTTTTTTTCTGGATTTTGTATTCTCGAAAGAAATTTACCTATATGGAGCACGTAATTTTTTTGTTTCACATTTTTAGTTTTTTATTTCTGACGATGTTAATTTTTCGAATTCCAGAATTAATTGCAGGAACCAATTTTATACAGGCTATCTTATTCTTACTTCTCGGCCCTTTGTATTTTTACCTTGCCCTTCGGAAATTTTATAATCAAGGAAAGTGGATGACGTTATTTAAATTTGTATTTTTAAGCATTATATTTTTTCTAAGCTTTCTAGTAGCCACCAGCGTATTTGTGGCAGCAAGCGCAGCAATATATTAAAATGGTACAACAGGTTACACAAGGAATTAAAATTTCGGTCAAAACCGAATTTGATGGCACATTTTATAAAAATCGTAAAATGCAGTATGCCTTTGCCTATACCGTTACAATTGAGAACCAAAGCAAAGACACGGTTCAGCTAACATCACGCTGTTGGAAAATAAAAGACTCACTTAACAATTCGGAAACAGTGGAGGGTGAAGGTGTAATTGGTCAAAAACCTATATTACAGCCCGGCGAAAGACACGCTTATACCAGCGGATGTCTTTTATATTCTCCTTTTGGCGCCATGAAAGGCCACTACAATATGGTTAACTTCACTACTACCAGAATGTTTCGGGTTTCCATTCCGCTTTTCAACTTGAGTGCACCTTTTTCAATGAATTAACACATAGAGAAATATTTAATTTTATATACTAATTGCTAATTTACTAGTCTTACCGGTCTGTAAATCTTCATAATACATTTCTATAGCATGTCTATTTTTTACGATTTGAGTGATACTTTTCGTTTTTATAAAACCACGGTCAATAATCAGGTTGCTATTTAAATCTCCCTCGCCGGCATTCTTATGAAACTGAAGCAATTCTTTATCGGAAGGCTGTATGGTTTCCATTAAAAATTCCGAAAACCACTGTTCCCGCTTTTTCTTGAGATTTTCAGGGTATAATGGCGATGATGACCAAATTTGTGGCGCAAGGAGTTCTTCAGAAAAATGATAGTTAACCCCATCCCAAACCAATTGATACAATTGAACCTCAACATTCCATTCCACTATAATGGACGTAAATGGCTCAATTCCTTCAAAATCATAAGTTCTAATTTCGTTTTGTAAATTGGCTGTTTTCAATAAATCCTTGACGACCAACCCCCTACTTTTTCTGTAAAAAGCTTCCCGCTTATGAGCTACAAAACCACCGTTCATTAAGGTTACGCATCTTTTTCTTTCACTTAAACCTATCCATGTGCCACCAGCCACCCCGTCCTTTGGATAAAGCAACGTTACGCCTTCTTCATCATACTTTTTAGGCAAAAATGTTTCGCGTTTTGGAGCTTCGTCTCGGTTAGATGTCAATATAAAATCATTGTTTGATTTTGGAATAAAAGTGACGGTGCACATTCTAGAAGAGTTTTGAGTGTTAAGCAAGAGTTTGCAGTAAAGCTACTAAATAATATAAATTTTGAAATTGAATAAGTAAATGTTTAATCATTAATACAACCAAATCTGACTACTGCAACTGCAGTCTGAACATTAAAAAAAATGTACCTTTGCAGTCTTCATAAATTAAAATTTAAAAAAATTATGGGAAATGGATTTTTTGAAGTGCCAATCGCCGTAAACGAGCCTGTAAAAAGCTATGCTCCAGGTTCACCGGAACGTGAAGAAGTACTTAAAACTTACAAAGAAATGTATAAGGCAAAAATAGATGTGCCTTTATTTATCAACGGAAAAGAGGTTAAAACCAAAGACACCGACACTATGTCTCCTCCGCACGACCACAAACATGTGCTGGGAACTTATCATAAAGCTACTAAGAAAAACGTAGAAGATGCAATTGCCACCGCATTGGAAGCCAGAAAACAATGGGCAGTAATGCCGTGGGAGCAAAGAGCAGGAATTTTTCTTCGCGCCGCCGAATTGATTGCGGGGCCCTACAGAGCTAAAATAAATGCAGCAACAATGCTCGCTCAGTCCAAAAATATTTATCAAGCCGAAATTGATTCAGCCTGTGAGCTTATTGACTTTTTAAGATTTAACGTTCAGTATATGACCGAGATCTATGCCGAGCAACCTGAGTCTACTTCGGCGGCGTGGAACAGAATAGAATACAGACCTCTGGAAGGTTTTATCTACGCCATCACTCCTTTCAATTTTACTGCAATTGCAGGAAATCTTCCCGCAAGCGCTGCACTTATGGGCAATGTTGTGGTTTGGAAACCGAGTAATGCCCAAGTATATTCCGCAAAAGTGATTATGGATGTATTCCGTGAGGCTGGTGTTCCCGCAGGAGTAATCAATATGGTGATGGGCGATCCTGAAATGATTTCAGATACGCTTATGGCAAGCCCAGATTTAAGTGGCATTCACTTTACAGGCTCCACTGGCGTTTTTCAGGGAATTTGGAAAAAGATTGGTGACAACATTAAAAATTACAAAACCTATCCACGTATTGTTGGGGAAACAGGCGGAAAAGATTTTATTGTTGCGCACAAAACGTCAAACCCAAAGCAAGTTGCAACCGCAATGGCTCGTGGCGCCTTTGAATACCAAGGCCAAAAATGTAGTGCCGCTAGCCGTTGCTATATTTCAAAAAGTATTTGGAAAGACGTCAAAGAATATTTGGTTGATGATATCCGCTCCTTCAAAATGGGAACTCCGGAAGATATGGGCAACTTCATAAACGCTGTTATTCACGAAAGCTCTTTTGACAAACTTGCAAGCTATATAGACCAAGCCAAAAAGGATAAAAATGTTGAAATAATTGCTGGCGGGAACTATGACAAAAGCAAAGGCTACTTTATTGAACCTACTGTAATTGTAACAAAAGATCCAAAATACACGACCATGTGTACTGAACTTTTTGGGCCTGTGCTTACCGTGTATGTTTATGACGACAATAAATGGGAAGAAACCTTGCATTTAGTTGATGAAACCAGTGAATACGCCTTAACGGGTGCTGTTTTCAGTGAAGATAGATATGCTTTGGAAGAAGCTGTGAAAATTCTTGAAAACGCTGCGGGTAATTTCTACATCAACGACAAGCCTACGGGAGCCGTAGTTGGTCAACAGCCATTTGGTGGTGCACGTGCAAGTGGAACCAATGATAAAGCTGGAAGCAAGCAAAACCTATACAGGTGGATTTCGCCAAGAATGGTGAAAGAGACTTTTGTTTCACCAACTGATTATAGATATCCATTCCTTGGATAAGACAGTGAGTGAATCTATAAAAAAACCCATCCTGAATATTCAGGATGGGTTTTTTGTTTAATATAAATTTTCGCTATTCGTATTGCTTGTTTTCTCCCACTTCAGCATGTTGTGAGTTTTTAGCCTCGTTATTTGCATTAACGACCATTACAATAACGCTTAAATTATCAACATTGCACAGTTCTAAATATAAATAATGCCAAGAGTGCAGATATTCAGGTATTTGACATATTGGGAAAAACGATTTTTTCACAAGAAAATATTTCTGTAAACGAGCGAATTAATGTTTCAAACCTAGAAAATGGAACTTATTTCATCAGAATTTCTATGGATAATGCTGTAACAACCAAGAAATTCTTGATTTTTAAATAAATCTTATTAATTACATTTTAAAAAACCCCGAATTATTCGGGGTTTTTTTATTACTTTAAATTAAAAAAACTATGGAATATGCTATTAAAAATGAAAGAGTAGTTTTTGATGATCATTACAAAATGGTTAAAGCCAACGTTACTTATGATACATTTCAGGGAAGTAAAATAGAAACAGAAAGATTGGCTTTTGAAAGGGGAAATTCCGTTGCCATTATACTTTTTGAAAAGGATACAAAAAGTATCTTATTAACCAATCAATTCCGTTACCCCAGTTGTAAAAATAATGACGGGTGGCTTTTGGAAATACCCGCAGGTTCTTTAGAGGAAAACGAAAAACCGGAAGATTGCGTACAACGGGAGGTCTTAGAAGAATTAGGATATAAGTTAACTGAAACAACTTTTCTAAACACCTTTTATACCTCGCCCGGAGCTTCAACCGAACGTATTTTCTTATACTATTCTGAAGTTTTGGAAAAAGATAAAATTGAAAAAGGAGGTGGAAACTCAGAAGAAAATGAAGATATTCAGTTGGTAAAAATTCCCATTGCTGAAATAATCTCAAAAATTTCTGAAATGAAGGATGCCAAAACAATACTTGCAATGCAGTGGTATTTGCTTCATAAAATTTCATCTTAACGTTTCAACCAAAAGAATCAACCTTTAAATTTTAGGGGTAGATGTACTACACTTTTGGTTTCAAAAAAGTCTTCCTCAAAATAATCGCTCAACGGAAAAACAGTTGCGGTTGTGTAAATTTTTAATTCTTCAGTCAAATCGCCACCCTTTAAGTACAAGATTCCATTTCTGCGTTCATGCAAGCTCTTTTTTGCAATTTTGCCATTTACCCAATGGACAAAGGTTTCCATTTGGGCCACGGCACGACTAACAATAAAATCATAATTACCCGAAACAGTCTCCACTCGGGCATTTGTAGTCTTTACGTTTTGTAGTTGCAGGCCAGCAACTACTTCTTCCACTACCTTTATTTTTTTTCCAATGCTGTCAACCAAATGGAACTGCACTTCCGGAAACAAGATAGCAAGTGGGATGCCGGGAAAACCACCACCTGTACCAACATCTAAAATCTTTGAGCCAGGCATCAAGGATTGAATCTTTGCTATTCCTAAAGAATGAAGCACATGGCGAAGGTAAAGTTCTTCAATATCTTTTCGGGAGACCACATTAATTTTAAGGTTCCAATCCTCATAAAGCCCCTGTAATTGTATAAATTGTTGCTGTTGAAGTTCGGTTAAGTTTGGAAAATATTTTAATATGAGTTCCATAATTTAATTTAAGAGGCAAAAGTATGTTATCTTTGTGAAAATTATGATTTTGAATCTCTCGATTTCTGCAAAAGATAATTATTTTTGTATTTTTCGCGGTAAAAATCCCCAGTTAACATATATATTTTGACGTATACAAATTTAAATTTCTCCAGAGTTGACAGTGCAAAATTTTTCAGAACCCTAAATAGGCGTGTGAATGATTACTTTAAGGAAAACAATCTAGCCAGAACTGGCAACTGGAAGCTTCACTTGAAAACGATTGTGATGTTTTCATTATACCTTACCCCCTACTTTCTTTTGCTAACACTAGATTTTCCCGGATGGGCCCAATTGCTTTTTACCATAATTATGGGCGTGGGTATGGCTGGCGTGGGAATGAACGTAATGCACGATGCCAACCATGGTTCTTATTCCTCAAAAAAATGGATCAATAAAATTATGGGCGGGAGTATGTATATTCTTGCCGGAAATGTTTATAACTGGCAAGTGCAGCACAATGTATTGCACCACACGTACACAAACATTCATGGCCACGATGAAGATTTGGAAGCGGGAAGAATTCTTCGTTTCTCAAAACATTCCAAATGGCACAGGTTTCATAAATTCCAACACTGGTACAGTATTTTCTTTTATGGTCTTTTGACCTTCAATTGGGTTCTAACTACCGACTTTTTTCAGACGAAAAGATATTTGGCTCGTAAACTTTCCTATGGGAAACTGCCCAAGCCTATTACACAATGGAGTATCTTGGTTATTACCAAAATGATTTACGTGTCACTTTGGATAGTAATCCCCCTTCTTTTTTTCAATATTGTTTGGTGGAAGATTTTGTTAGGATTCTTTATAATGCACTACGTTGCAGGTTTAATCTTGAGTATTGTTTTTCAACTTGCCCATGTGGTTGAAGATACCGAAATAATGCTTCCGGATAATAGTGGAACAATGAAAAATACTTGGGCTATCCATCAACTTTTTACGACTGTGAATTTTTCAACCAACAATAAAATTGTCAATTGGTACACAGGGGGTTTGAACCATCAAGTGGAACATCATATTTTTCCAAATATTAGCCATATTCATTATAAGAATATTTCAAAAATTGTGAAAAGTACAACCAAGGAATTCAATTTACCCTACAAAGAATATAAAACTACACGAAAGGCTATTATTGCACATTTCAGACATTTAAAGGAAATGGGGCTAAAACCTGCAGTGCCCGCTTAATTATTATGGACAACAGACTTTCAAAACGTGTGAATGAGATGGCCACCTCTGCCACTTTAGCAATGGCGGCCAAAACAAGAGAACTAAAGGAACAGGGGATAGATATTATTGGTTTAAGTCTGGGAGAGCCAGATTTTCCTGTTCCAGAGTTCATAAAAGATGCCGCTATTCAAGCCATTAAAGATGATTATCATTCCTATACGCCAGTTGATGGTTATGGCGATTTAAAAAAAGCAATTATTACAAAATTTAAAAGGGACAATAATTTAGAATATAAACCTTCACAAATTGTTGTTTCTACTGGCGCTAAGCAATCATTGGCAAATTTAACTATGGTCCTTTTGGATGAAGGAGACGAAGTTTTATTGCCCGCACCCTATTGGGTAAGTTACGCGGACCAATGCAAAGTAGCTGGAGGGATTCCCAAAGAAATACCCACTTCCATAGAAACAGATTTCAAGGTAACTGCAGAAGCACTGGAAGCCGCTATTACCCCAAAAACCAAACTTATAATTTATAGCTCCCCTTGCAACCCGAGCGGTTCAGTCTATAGTAAAAAAGAACTTAGAAAGCTAGCCGATGTATTAGTAAAGTATCCGGACATTATCGTAATAAGTGATGAAATTTATGAACACATCAATTTTAGTGGAGGCCATGCATCTATGGCAGAATTTGATGATATGTATGACCGTACGGTAGTTGTAAATGGTGTCTCTAAAGCTTTCTCAATGACTGGTTGGCGCATTGGTTACATTGGTGGGCCAGAGTGGATAGCCAGAGCTTGCAACAAAATGCAAGGGCAAGTAACCAGCGGCGCTAATGCAATTGCACAAAGAGCTACAATTACTGCCTTGGAAAATCCGCCAAGCAAGATTCAATTTATGGTTGATGCCTTTAAGGAGAGAAGAAAATTGATATTGGGACTTCTTTCAGAAATTGAAGGTTTTAAAACCAACCAACCCGAAGGTGCTTTTTATGTATTTCCTGATGTTTCTTACTTCTTTGGAAAAACTTTGCGAGGCAAAAACATAAACACAGCATCTGATTTTTCACTCTATCTTTTAGAGGAGGCGAAAGTAGCAACGGTAACCGGCGAAGCTTTTGGAGATCCAAACTGTATCCGTCTATCCTATGCAGCTTCTGAAACTGAAATAAAAGAAGCAATGCGGCGGATTAAGGAAGCTGTAAATTAAAATTTTTAAATAACGGGATTGGTTAAAATTACTCAATCCCGTTTTCACTTTATAAATTATCTGTATTTTAGACGCTTATATTTTTTTAATTTAACCCTTATCTTTAATAATGAAAACTAAAATTACCTTAACTTTATTTTTCTTCGCCTTTATCTTTAATTTGCAGGCTCAGGAAAAAACCAATGCAACTTATGTTGGTACAGTCGGCTCTCTACAGCACGTGCCATCCATTGCTTCGCAAACCAATTTAGCTCCCGCAAGAGTTAAAGAGCAAGTAATGCAAGACGGAAGAGCTTCAAGAAATTTGATTATCCCCGGAAAAGATCCGCAGATAGAAGATGATTATTTCAAAAGAAATCCAGATAAAATGGAGCAAGTGCTTAGTGGAAGAGCCCCTACACTTGTTTTCGATGCGGCTCAATCAAGTTCGCAACCAACAGACCCCTCTATTGGTGTGGGACCGAATCATGCAATTGTAGTTTTCAATACTGGTTTTAGAATTTTTGACAAAAGCGGAAACCCACTTACCGGACAAGTATCTCCAAATCCTACCATTTTCCCCAATGGAGGTTGCTGTGACCTTACTATTTCATACGACAATGCTGCCGATAGATGGGTTATGACCTTTTTGGGCAACGGTGCGCAAATTGCAGTATCAGATGGTCCTGACCCTGTAAATGATGGGTGGTATGTTTATACCATTCCTCAAATTAATGACTACCAAAAGCTTTCAGTTTGGAGCGATGGTTATTATATGACTGATAATACTTCGGCCACTAACAAAATTTACGCGATGGAACGAACTAAAATGCTAGCTGGTGATCCAACTGCACAAATAATTGGTTTTCCACTTCCCGGAATTGTAACTAGTGGTTTTTACAGCCCTCAAGCCTTAAATGTAACCAATGACGATCTTCCAGCTCCTGGAGGTTTGCCTATTGTTTATTTACAAGATGATGCTTGGTCTGGAGTATCCCAAGATCACGTAAAACTTTGGACGGTAGATGTTAACTGGGCAAGTCCAGGAAGTTCTACCATTTCTGCGCCAGTAGAATTAACTACCACTCCTTTTATCTCAGTTTTTGACGGCGGAAGTTTCTCAAATTTAGCTCAACCAGGCGGTGGCGCAGACATTGATGCACTACAAGCAACTATCATGAACCAAGCACAATTCAGAAAGTTTGGAGGCCACAATTCAGCAGTTTTTAATTTCGTTGTTGATACTGATGCATCAGGAGGAGAGTTGGCTGGAATACGTTGGTTTGAATTAAGACAACCTGGAGATGGCCAGCCTTGGTCCATTTACCAAGAGGGCACCTATACATCACCTGACGGAAAACACGCATGGCACGCCAGTATGATGATGGATGTACAAGGGAACATTGGAATGGGCTATACGGCTATGGCAGGACCCACAACACCTGACCCAACCACCAAAAGAGTAAGTTCATACTATACTGGTCGATATGCAAGTGATCCTCTAAATACAATGACTATCTCTGAAGAATTGATTGCAGCCGGAAACCAAAACATTCCTGGGCTTCGTTATGGCGATTATAGCAAAATTGATTTAGACCCTTCTAACGATAAAGAATTTTGGTTCATCAATGAGTATATGAACAACGGTAGAAAGGATGTAGTTGGGGTTTTCCAAATTGCACCTAACTTCAATAACGATGTAGGAGTTGTAAGTATCGATTCCCCGGTAACAGGAACACTTTCCAATAGCGAAACTGTAACCGTTACTATTTTTAATTACGGGCAAAATAGCGCTTCAAACTTTCCTGTAACATTTCAGGTTGATGGTGGAACTGTTATTTCAGAAACCTTTACCGGAACCATTGCATCAGCCGAAACGGCCCAGTATACCTTTACCGCTACTGCTAACTTGGGCACAGTGGGACAAACCTATACAATTGTTGCAGCAACCAATTTAGCTGGTGATGAAGACACAACTAACGACTCCAGAACAAAAATGGTTACCTACTTAGAGCCAAATGATATTGGCGTGAGTGCCATTACATCTCCTGTGTCTGGCACTGACCTAACTGCTACAGAAGACATCGTGGTTACCGTTACAAACTTTGGCGGTGAGCCTCAATCAAATTTTGATGTTTCCTATGATTTGGAAGGAACTGTTGTTACCGAAGTATTTACTGGCACTTTGGCCGGAAACACTTCTACTTCTTATACGTTTGCCCAAACTGGTGATTTTTCTGCTTTGGGAACGTATAATCTAAGTGCTTACACATCACTGCCTGGCGACAGCGATAATTCAAATGATATGACCTCTGTAATCATTACAAAACAGAATTGTCAACCAACTGGCGACTGTACTCTTGGCGATGGATTACAGCTTTTCAATGTTACAGATATAAACAATCCTTCTGCATGTGAAGGCTATGGAGACTTCACAGACCTTGTGGCTGGAATGGAAGCAGATACAACCTATGACCTTACAATAACTACTGGTTATGGAGATCAATTTATTCGTGTTTGGATAGATTTTAATGATGATTTTGTTTTTACAAATGATGAAACCGTTGTAAATAATGTAGAAGTTGCTTCTGGTCAAGGTTCCGGAAATTACACCATAACAACAGATCTTGTTGTTCCTGCAGGAGTGCCATCTGGCCAGCATTTAATGCGTGCCAAAACTAATTGGAATGCTCCCGTACCGGATGATGCTTGTGAGGAAACCAACTTTGGCGAAACAGAAGATTATTCCGTACAAATTGGTACCGTGGGCGTTACAGACAATATTTTTGACGAAAATGGCTTAACAATATTGTCGTTGGATAATAACAAATTTGACGTTAGCTTAAAAACTGTAAATTATACCGAATCAATGAACCTTTCGGTTTACAATACTTTAGGACAGCGATTGTTATACAAAAAGCTGGAAAACAACGGTAATGGTTACAACTATAAGCTTGACATGAGCTATGTAGCCACAGGCGTTTATTTAGTTCGCGTTGGAAATAAAGAAAACGGAAGAATAAAACGAATCATCGTTAAATAATACCACAGTATATATTTTTTTGAATAACCCAAAGTACAAATTGTGCTTTGGGTTTTTTCATGAAATCAATTCCTGTATTTTTACAGAAAAACATACAATGGCGAAAATTTTACTATTGGGAAGTGGAGAATTGGGCAAAGAATTTACAATTGCCGCTAAAAGAATTGGACAAACTGTTATAGCGGTTGACAGTTATGCGAATGCACCCGCCGCCCAAATAGCAGATATTTCAGAAGTAATTAATATGCTTGACGGAAATGCCTTGGATGCCGTTGTTGAAAAATACAAACCAGACTACATAGTTCCAGAGATTGAAGCCATTCGTACCGAACGTTTTTATGAATATGAAAAGCAGGGCTATACAGTAATTCCTTCCGCAAAGGCAGCAAATTTCACAATGAACAGAAAATCCATACGCGATTTGGCTGCAAAGGAATTGGGCTTAAAAACTGCCAATTATCGCTACGCAACCTCAGCCGAAAGTCTTAAAAATGCGGTTTCTGAAATTGGCATACCCTGTGTTGTAAAACCGTTAATGTCTTCCAGCGGAAAAGGCCAAAGCACAATAAAATGCGAAGCCGATATTGAAAAAGCTTGGAAATATTCACAAGAAGGATCACGGGGGGATGTGGCTGAAGTAATTGTGGAGGGCTTTGTAAATTTTAATTATGAAATAACACTGCTTACGGTCACACAACGCAATGGAAAAACGCTTTTTTGTCCGCCAATTGGTCACCGTCAAGAACGGGGCGATTATATGGAAAGCTGGCAGCCCGCCCCTATGAAAAGCGATATTTTAAAAGAAGCACAACACATGGCCCAAAAAGTAACTACTGCCTTAACGGGCTGCGGCATATGGGGCGTTGAGTTTTTTGTGGCAGATGACGGTGTTTATTTTTCAGAACTTTCACCAAGACCGCATGATACAGGAATGGTAACGCTTGCAAAAACACAGAATTTCAATGAGTTTGAATTACATCTCCGTGCAGTACTTGGGCTTCCAATTTCAGAAATTACTCAAGAGCGCATTGGAGCCAGCGCAGTAATTTTAGCTACTGAAAATTCTGAGAACCCAAAATTTGAAGGAATTGAAACCGTAGCTGCCACTTCAAAAATAGATTTTAGGATTTTTGGCAAACCTACTTCGCGGCCTTTTCGAAGAATGGGAGTGGTATTAGCTTACGATAATCTAGACGGTGATATTTCAGAAGTAACAGAAAAAGCAAAACGTTTAGCTCAAAAAGTAATCGTGGTTTCCAGCTAAACCTGCAACCTAAAACTCATTCTATCTATTCCTCCAGAAAAAAGGTGTTAATAAAATAAGAACGGTAAACAATTCCAACCTACCTATCAGCATTAAAAAGCTAGACCACCATTTTGCAGCAGCAGGGAGCGATGCGTAGTTATCTACAGGCCCAAGATTACCAAGTGCAGGACCCACATTGCCCAAAGTTGATGCTGCACCACCGAGTGCTGTTTTAAAATCTAACCCTAACCAAGAAAAAACCAAAGTTCCTATTATAAAGGACAGCATGTAAAGTATGAAAAAACCAAGAATATTAAAAACAATGGGCTGTGGTACAGCCTTACTATTATAACGCACAGGCAAAATAGCATGGGGATGAAGGGTTCTTTTAAATTCAAGCACGCCATTTCTTATCATTATTAAATGGCGCATCACTTTTATACCTCCTGCTGTAGAGCCAGCACATCCTCCCAAAAACATCATTCCAAAAAAGAAGATCGTTAAAAACGGAGTCCAAAGTGTGTAATCAGCACTCACAAAACCTGTTGTGGTAATGATTGTAAGTACTTGAAATAATGCGTGGCGCACAGCACTTTCAAACTGCCCCCAGACCATCGGGTGGGCAATGCTGGAAAAAGTTACATCTGCTTCAAAGTAAATTAATAAAGAGGCTACAATTGTAAGCCCGATAATAAGCACGGAATACATTTTGAACTCTTCATCTTGAAATATTTTTTGAAATTTTCGCTTAAAAGCAAAATAGCTCAAAACAAAATTACTCCCCGCCAAAAACATAAATACGATAATTATATACTGCACCATTGGGTTGTCATTCCAATAAGCTACACTGGCATTTTTTGTTGAAAATCCACCTGTACTCAATGTTGCCAATGAATGGTTAATAGCATCAAAAAAGCTCATTCCGGCAAGCTTCAACAAAACCGTTTCTGCCAAGGTATACCCTACATATATCAACCATAGTCTCTTGGCAGTATCGGTTATTCGCGGATGTAGTTTGTCTCCGCCAGGACCGGGAGCTTCGGCAGCAAAAAGCTGCATACCTCCAATTCCCAATAGGGGTAAAATTGCAATCGCCAAAACGATGATACCCATACCTCCTATCCAATGGGTTATGCTACGCCAAAAGAGCACCCCGTAAGGAATATTTTCAATATCTGTTAATATAGATGCGCCTGTAGTGGTATAACCACTCATTGTTTCAAAAAAGGCATTGGTAAAACTCGGGATTGCTCCAGTAAAAATATAGGGTAACGTACCGATAAGCGCCATAAAAATCCATCCAAAAGTTACAATTATATAGCCTTCGCGCTTTTGGATTTCTTTCCGATGATTTTTTGTTAAAAACATGATAGTGCCCCCTACGCCCAATGCAACTGTTCCGGCCCATAGCATTTCTTTGAGCACACCATCTTTATAATACCAGCTTACTATTGCAGACAGCAACATAAAACCACCATTCACCATAAGCAAAAGCCCCATTAAGTGAGAAATGATTTTATAGTTAAGCTTGGTAATTGAATTCATTATATAAAGAGCTTTTCAACCTTTCCTATGGATTGCGGCAGGCAACAGACCACTACTCTATCACCGTTTTTGATTTCGAAATCGCCCAGTGCTATTATTCCTTCACCGTTTCTTACTACACCCCCAATAATAGCGGAAATTGGAAAATCCAAATCTTTAATTTTTTTGTTGCACACTTTTGAATGTGAATAAACCACAAACTCCAAAAGCTCTGCATTCATATTATTAAGCTTCGTCATAGCCACCACTTCTCCTTTGCGTACATAGCGAAATATATTATTGGCAGCCAATAATTTTTTATTGATAAGGGTATCGATACCTATGGAATGTGATAGTTGAAAATAGTCCATATTCTCTACTAAAGCGATGGCTTTTTTCACACCTTTTGATTTTGCCACCAAACAAGACATAATATTGGTTTCACTGTTTCCAGTAACTGCAATAAAGGCATCCATATCTTCAATGGATTCTTCATTCAATAAATCTACATTTCTACCATCTCCGTTAATTACAAGACATCCGGGGATATCATCTGCTATTTCAAAAGCCTTGTCTTTACTGCTTTCAATAAGCTTAACATTAAAACGGTTTTTACAAAGATCTTTTGCAGTTTTGTTACCAATCTTGCTCCCGCCGAGAATCATCACATTTTTTATTTCTTGTTTGCTTTTTCCGGAAAGTTTAAAAATTTGGTCATCTCCTTTTTCTACAGTGGTAAAATAAACTTGGTCACCTTCCTTAAACTGTGTATCTCCGCGAGGGATTATTGTGTATTGGGTGCCAAAACGTTGCAAAGCAATAGGTACAAATTGTAATTCGGGATATACAAGTGCCATCTCCTTTACGGATTTTCCAACAAATGCCGAAGTACGTGAAAGACTTAACCCAATCATAGTCAATGCACCGTCCTCAAATTCATAACTATCGTTAAATGCGCTTTGACTCAGCAGGAGTTCAATTTCATTTGATGCCAAAGATTCCGGAGAAATCAACTCGTCTATTCCAAATTTTGAAAATCCCACCTCATCTTTCCCATCAATAAACTCAGTGTTTGAAATTCTGGCTATAGTGCGTTTTGCACCAAGTTGCTTGGCCAGCACGCAAACCGTAATATTTGTGGTTTCGCTTGAAGTTACCGCAATAACCAAATCGGTCTCGTCTACTCTTGAGTCCTTCAAGACCGCAATAGATGTGGAATCACCCCTAACCACCCGTATATCCAGATGCGTATCGGCATGTGCCAAAGCCTCTCGACTAGTGTCAATAAGTGTAATATTTTGCGATTCAAAAGACAGCAATTTTGCAAGGTGAAACCCCACTTCGCCAGCACCGGCAATGATGATTTTCATTAAGCTTTTATTTAGGCTTTAAAATAAACAACGCAAAGATATACAAATAAAATCCAGTCTTGAGTATTCACTATATTCAATCAGCTTAAACTGAAGGATACAAAGGGTTGATACTTCCATTGTTTCCTTTTTAAAATTGAATCTTGGTTTCATTAAAAAACAGTAGTTTTGCAAGCGAAAATTTTATGGAAAAGAAAATAACACCCTATAAAGACTCATCGGAAGGAAAAAAGAAACAAGTTGAGCAGATGTTTGACACTATTTCTGAAAATTACGACGGACTAAACCGTGTAATTTCCTTGGGCTCTGATATTAAATGGCGAAAGAAGGTCATTAAAATGGTAGCGGAAAAAAAGCCGAGAACTATTCTTGATATTGCCACAGGCACTGGCGATCTGGCTATTCAATTTGCTGAAAAGATTTCTGCTGAAAAAATAGTAGGTTTGGACCTTTCAGAAGGAATGCTTTCCGTTGCCCGCAAAAAGGTTTCAGGAAAGGAAATTTCAGAAAAAATTGAGTTTGTTCAAGCAGACTCCGAAGCACTCCCATTTGAGGACAATACTTTTGACGCCATTACGGTCTCTTTTGGAATTCGAAACTTTGAAAACCTTGAAAAAGGACTTTCCGAAATTTTCCGCGTACTGAAAAAAGGGGGCATTTTTGTTATTTTAGAAACTTCGGTGCCTTCAAAATTTCCTTTTAAGCAAGGTTATTATTTTTATTCTAAAAATATTTTACCACTGGTGGGCAAAGTGTTTTCAAAAGATAAAGTGGCTTACAAATATTTAAGCGAAAGTGCCTCTGTATTTCCTCATGGTGAGGCACTCAACAATATTTTGCGGAAAATTGGGTTTAAAGAAGTGAAAAATAAACCACAAACTTTTGGTGTAGCAACCATCTATAATGCTACTAAATAATTTATGAAGAAGCTTTTTTTTGTACTGGCCGTTTTATGTATTGCAAACAGCGCAAACGCGCAGTGGTTTTTCAACAAGGAACGATTGGCCAATTTGGAAAACTTTGATAAAAAACGTTTTTCGTGGGGCTACTTTTTGGGTTTCAACAGCTATGATTTCAAAATAGATTATAAAGACCAATATGCAGATGACAATACAGATATTCAGGTGGAGCGTTCTGCCGGCTTTAATGTAGGACTTATTGGCGATATGCGCATAAACGAATATTTAAACCTGCGATTAGAGCCAGGTCTTTATTTTACGCAACGAAACCTTAACTTTCCGGGGTTTACGGAACAAAAAGATTATCTGCGGGAAGTGAAATCAACCTATATTCATGTACCCTTGCTGCTAAAGGTTTCAACCAAGCGATTGAACAATATAAAACCATTCATTATTGGTGGGGTTTCAACTTCACTGAACCTTTCCAGCAATGAGAAAAACCCAGAGGACAACGAGCAAGGAAAATTCCGGATGACCAAAAGCACCAACTATTACGAACTTGGTTTTGGAATTGATTTTTACCTTTACTACTTTAAATTCACCCCTTCAATCCGCGGTGTTTTTGCGATGAGTGATGAACTGGTGCCCGATGACGACCCAAACAGTCCGTGGACCGGTAACATTGACAAACTAGCTTCTCGGGGAATTTTCATAAACTTTACATTTCAGTAAATCTTCGAAATTCACTTAAAAGAATGGCGGTAGCCGAAGCCACGTTAAGGCTTTCGGTTTTTTGGATCTTTCCAAAACGCGGAATGGTTATTTTATGGGTTATTTTCTGAATTATTTCATTGGAAATGCCATTGGCCTCATTTCCCATTACAAGAATTCCATCCTTCGGAAGTTTTTCGGAATAAACGTTTTTTCCATCCATAAATCCTCCGAAAATGGGCAAATTGATTTTTTCTAAGTATTCTGGAAGGGAAACATAATGCACCTGCACACGTGCCAAGGAGCCCATTGTAGCCTGCACCACTTTTGGATTGTAACAATCTGCAGTATCTTCGGAACAAATCAATTGCTGCACCCCAAACCAATCGCAAAGCCTAATGATGGTTCCTAAATTCCCGGGATCTCGCACAGCATCTAAGGCTACAATTAAACCTTTGTTTTGTATGATTTTTGACTGGGGAATTTTAAAAAGCGCCAACGCAGTATTTGCCGTTTTTAGAAAACTTATTTTTTTGAGTTCTACTTGGGTTACGTGAAAATGGTTTTCGGCAGTAATATCAGAAGCATTTGTTGAAAAAAGGGAATGTAGTTCCATGTTTTCGTGCAATAATTCGTCTATTACTTTTGGCCCTTCGGCCACAAAAAGACCACTTTGGCTGCGATATTTTTTCTGTTGCAGACTCGATATTAATTTTGCTTGACTTTTGCTGACCAAAATATAGTATTTTTGAAATTGAATTAAAACACACCCTTGAAGCGCGACCTCACAAAAATATCACTATTTATAGTATTAATGAGCTTGTTTTTTTCCTGCAATGCTGTAAAAAGAGTACCAGAAGGTAAATACCTGCTCACCGAAAACATAATTTTGGTAGATAGCGTTAAAATTAAAGATGCGGGAGTATATAGCCAGCTGGCGCAAAAACCAAATACTTCCATCCCTTTAATAGGCATACCCTTAGGGTTGCACATTTATAATTTGGCAGATCCACAGCCAGATTCCACTTATTACAGATGGCTTCACAAAAACCCTAAAAGAGAGGAACGCCTCATTAAACTTCTTTCAAAAAAACAGGTAGACCAGATTGACAGCAGTTATGTTGGGTTTAATGAATGGCTTCAAAAATCCGGGGACGCCCCTGCCATTATTGACGAACAAAAAATTCAAAAATCTATGGAGCGGCTTAAGCGTTGGTATGCTAGCTATGGATATTTTAATGATGAAGTTGATTATAAAATTGAACCTAACGAGAAAAAGAAAAAGCGTGCAAAGGTTACTTATTTTGTAAAAAAGCATCAGCCTTATTTTGTAGGTGATTCAATCATTGAAAAAATAAGTTCACCAGTAGTAGATTCTCTTTTTCAGGATACAAAGAGTAAATCGTTTATAGTACCAGGCAAACAATATACAGCAAATGATTTTGTAAATGAACGCGACCGACTGACCATTCAATTTAGAAATTCCGGACTTTATCATTTTGAACAGGAATACGTAGGTTTTGAGGCAGATACCGTAAATACAGACCATAAGGCCAATATCACTTATATTATTCCTGACCGAAAGATAACCCAAGGTGATAGCACCTATACCGAACCTTTTAAAGTACACAGTATTAAAGAGGTTCGAATTGTGACTGATTACTCCTATGAAAACCGTGATGCCACCTTTCAGGATTCAATAAGCTATAAAGGTTATAAATTATTTAGCTATGGTAAGATGCGGTTTCGTCCTAAGGCTATTACAGACGCCATTTCAATCATTCCCGGAAATATTTATAAGGACATTGACAGAAAGTTGACGTATAACCAAATAAGTGATCTTCGTATTTTTAAGTATCCCAACATTAGTTATTCTGAAGTACCGGCAGATTCCACAGGAAGATTGCTCAACTCCACCATTCTGCTCAGTCCCCGCGATCGGTTTACACTCGGTGTAGATTTTGACGCATATACATCTACCATTCAGCAGTTTGGTATTAGTTTCAGCGGAAATATGATTTTTAGAAATATTTTTCGCGGAGCGGAAATCCTTGAGGTTTCAGGCCGTGGAAGTCTTGGCTCATCCAAAGATGCTGCTGATAGCGAAAGCAAGTTTTTTAATATTTCAGAATTTGGCGGTGATGTAAAACTCACTTTCCCCCGGATAATTTTTCCTATCAATACCGAAAAACTAATACCCAAATACATGTCTCCTTCAACTAGTGTTAGTTTTGGAGCAAGTTTACAGAATAACATTGGTTTGGATAGACAAACTATAAGCGGTATTTACAATTACCGCTGGAAACCTTCAAAAATTCTAACATATCAGGTAGATTTATTAAACCTGCAATATGTAAGGAATTTAAATGTTGAAAATTATTACAACGTTTACAAAAGTTCCTATAACAGGCTTAATGAAATTGCACAAAGCCTGAATTATGATTTTAACAACCCAGACACCAACCCAACCCTTGAAATTCCTGATGAAACAGAACAATTTATTGCGGATGTTTTAAACCAAAATATAGCTTCTAATACCGATACATTTGATGAAGTTTTAAGTATTGCAGAACGGCAAGCAAGACTTACTGAAAACAACCTGATTTTTGCATCAAACATAACATTGACAAGAGATACACGTGAAAACATTAATGATAATAATTTTTCTCGATTGCGCTTAAAGCTTGAATCTGCAGGAAACGTACTATCCGGAATTTCAAGTCTTGCCGGATCCCAAAAAAATTCAGCAGGAAACTACAGGGCCCTGGGAGTAGTTTATTCACAATATATTAAACCAGAAGCTGAATACATAAAACACTGGGATATTGATGGAAAAAATATAATTGCCGTTCGTGCTTTCGGAGGTATAGCAATTCCATACGGAAACAGTAACAGCATACCCTTTACTCGAAGTTATTTTGCCGGTGGAGCAAATGATAATAGGGGCTGGAAAGCTTATGACCTTGGCCCGGGAAGCAGCGGTAGTATTTTGGACTTTAACGATGCAAACTTCAAACTTGCATTTAACGCGGAATATCGTTTTACAATTTT
Organism: Aequorivita sp.; assembly: GCA_002715485.1. Lineage (GTDB taxonomy): Bacteria > Bacteroidota > Bacteroidia > Flavobacteriales > Flavobacteriaceae > Aequorivita. The sequence goes on from PAZL01000005.1 coordinate 30,575, forward strand.
GGGAGATTTTAAAGGCGGTCTGTTTGTCGATGCGGGCAATATCTGGAACGTACTGGACAATATTGAAGATGAAGCCTCCGTATTTAACGGGATTGCAGATTTAAAGGAAATCGCGGTTGCTACAGGAATTGGTCTACGATATGACTTCGGCTTCTTTGTATTCAGATTTGATGTAGGATTTAAAACCCACAATCCCGGAAACCCTATCGGTGAACGGTGGTTTACAGACTATAGTTTCCGTAAGGCTGTTTACAACATAGGTATTAACTATCCCTTCTAAACCATATAAATTTGTTATTTTTGCTTGCTAAACAATAATAATCATGAGCCACGGAATTGTACCCGGTGTAGCAACCGGAAAAGAAGTTCAAAAAATACATAATTACGCAAAAGAAAAAGGTTTTGCCATGCCCGCTGTAAATGTTGTGGGTTCTGATAGCGTTAATGCTGTTATGGAAACTGCTGCCGCACTAAATTCTCCCGTTATTATTCAATTTTCAAACGGCGGAGCACATTTTAATGCCGGTAAAGGCCTTTCAAACGAAAATGAAAAAGCAGCTATTGCAGGTGGGGTGGCAGGTGCTAAGCACATTCACGAACTTGCAAAAGTTTATGGGGCTACTGTAATTCTTCACACAGACCATTGCGCCAAAAAATTACTTCCGTGGATTGACGGTCTGCTGGATGCAGGTGAAAAATTTTACAAAGAAACCGGAAAACCGCTTTACAGCTCACATATGATAGATCTTTCCGAAGAGCCTATTGAAGAAAATATCGAAATCTGCAAACGCTATCTGGAACGTATGAGCAAAATGGGGATGACACTTGAAATTGAATTGGGCATCACCGGTGGCGAAGAGGATGGTGTTGATAATACCGGAGTAGATTCATCCAAACTTTACACTCAGCCCGATGAAGTTGCATATGCTTACGAAGAACTTTCAAAAATAAGTGATCAGTTTACAATAGCTGCAGCCTTCGGAAATGTTCACGGCGTTTACAAACCTGGAAACGTAAAGTTGACACCCATTATACTTAAAAATTCGCAGGAGTATGTTCAGAAAAAATTCAATACTGGGCACAATCCTATTGATTTTGTTTTCCACGGCGGAAGCGGTTCAACTGTGGAAGAAATTCGTGAAGCTATAAGTTACGGAGTAATTAAAATGAATATTGATACCGATATGCAATTTGCCTTTACAGAAGGCGTGCGCGATTATATGGTAAACAACCTTGAATATTTAAAAACCCAAATAGGGAACCCCGAAGGCGATGACCTTCCTAATAAAAAATACTACGATCCACGAAAGTGGCTTCGCGAAGGCGAAATCACCTTCAAAAAAAGACTTGAACAAGCCTTTAAAGATTTGAACAACGTTAATACGTTATAACGCTTTAATTGGAAATAAAAACATTAAATAAACAATAGTTTATGCCTTGGTTTAAAAGAACAAAAAAGGGAATTCAAACCCCAACCGAAGAAAAAAAGGACGTCCCAAAAGGACTGTGGTACAAATCGCCCACCGGAAAAATCGTAGATAGTGAAGAGCTCGAAAAAAATTATTACGTAAGTCCCGAAGATGGTTACCATGTTCGCATTGGAAGCAAAGAGTATTTTGAAATACTTTTTGACGACAACAAATTTAAAGAGCTCGATAAAAACCTTACTTCACAGGACACACTCAAATTTGAGGACAAAAAGAAATACACAGATAGATTAAAGGAAGCACAAGACAAAACTGGCCTTAAAGATGCTATTCGCTGTGCGGTTGGAAAATCTATGGGAGCAGATTTGGTTGTGGCCTGTATGGATTTTAGCTTTATCGGAGGTTCTATGGGAAGCGTAGTAGGCGAAAAAATTGCCCGCGCTGCAGATTATTCACTAAAAAAGAAAATTCCTTTACTTATAATTTCAAAAAGTGGTGGCGCCCGTATGATGGAAGCAGCACTATCGTTGATGCAACTTGCCAAAACAAGTGTAAAACTTGCTCAGTTAAGCGATGCTGGAATTCCTTACATTTCATTGTGCACAGACCCAACCACTGGAGGAACGACCGCATCATTTGCTATGCTAGGAGATATAAACATCAGTGAACCTGGTGCGTTGATTGGTTTTGCAGGTCCGCGCGTAGTACGCGATACTACAGGAAAAGAACTCCCAGAAGGTTTCCAAACTGCCGAATTTGTTTTGGAACATGGTTTTCTTGATTTTATAACACATCGTAGGGATTTAAAACGAAAAATCAATCTTTACCTTGATTTGGTCCTAAACAGACCCCTTCGAGAGAAAACAGCATAAAAAAAAGCTGCTCGTTTTGAGCAGCTTTTTTTTTGAAAATAATTCAATCAATTCATTGTAAAAGGATATTCTTGACCATTATATATAAATACAGCTTTATTGTCACATTCGCCGTCTCCAAAATCAATCGCAGCGGTTACGCCATCCTGTGAAACCTCAAGTCTTCCTGCCACCAAATATCTACACGATAATTTTCTTACCAATGTTTCTGTAACTTCTCCACTTCGCTCAAAACCATTTGTGAATTCAGTTTGCCAGTTTCCAGTTACGTGATAAACATTATCCAACCAAGTACCGGAGCCAACACCTTCAACCCATTCAGAAACACGTAGGCCGTTACGGGTTCCTGTTATGGTTGTGTTAGGAAAACTAACAGCTATACTTTCATTTAAAGTAGATTGTGGGTTGCCATTTTGATTGGCAATTTCATATAAAAATTCACCGCCGCCGCTCACGCCATTATCATTGAAAATAAAATCATTATAGATGTAAGTAACCGTATAAGTACCACCCACCAGAGGACCATAATCCAAAATAATACTTCCAGAAACAACGTTTCCATTGTTTAATGTACAGGAATCGCCAAAATCTATCAAAACCAAGACATTATTACCTTGAATACTCACAGTAATCTCTGTACATTCTGGAAATAAAGATAGCTGATTAGTGCCACGGCCCTCTACTTCAATTTCAACAAAAGCCTGCTCCATAATATTAAAGGTTCCTTCAGCAACATTGTCCATTCTTGCGGCTCTAGCAGAATTATCCGAATTAAAATTCACTTCTTCTTTAGTATCATTATCTTCTTTATCGCAACTTGTAAACAAGAAGATTCCAATCGTAAAAATTGCAACAATTAATCTAAAAGGGATGAGTTTCATAAATTTGAGGTTTAGGGGGTTTAGAAACCTATAACGCTGAGAATGGTAAATTCAATATATTTAATGTAAATTTTTATTTGAAATACAGCTATTTCAAAATCGATTTTGTACTTTTGCAGCCTTGATTATCAAAATGGTAATCAGTACATAAAAATCATTTTAACAATATTGGCATGTATTTATCCCAAGAAGAAAAAGAAAAAATTTTCGCAAAACACGGAAAGTCCAAGACTGACACTGGTTCGGCAGAAGGACAAATTGCGCTATTCACGTACCGCATTGAGCATTTAACCAAACACCTTAAAGCAAACCACAAGGACTACAACACTGAGCGTTCTTTGGTAATGTTGGTAGGTAAGCGCAGAGCATTGTTGGATTATCTTATGAAGAAAGACATCCTTCGTTACCGTGCAATCGTTAAAGAATTAGGATTACGTAAGTAATATTTTAAAGGGCTCTTACGAGCCCTTTATTTTTATATTTTTTTTCAGAATTTATTTCTGAAACACATAGAAAAGCTACCCTTAGGTTTTTCATTGGTCAACCACAACAACACAACAACACGCGACTGATAAACAGTCGTTGACCATTTTTAACCGTGCGCCCTTGGCGTACAAAATGAAAAACAAATGATACCTAAAGTATTTAGAGAGGTCATAGACCTAGGTGATGGAAGGGAAATTTCCATCGAAACCGGAAAATTGGCAAAACAGGCCCACGGTTCTGTAGTTGTGCAATCCGGAAAATGTATGTTGCTATGTACCGTAGTTTCAAACTACAAACAAAGCGATGTTGATTTTCTACCATTAACCGTAGATTATCGTGAAAAATTTGCTGCTTCGGGTCGTTACCCTGGCGGTTTCTTTAAAAGAGAAGCGAGACCCAGCGATGGCGAAGTATTGACAATGCGTCTTGTGGACCGAGTATTGCGTCCACTTTTCCCAAAAGATTATCACGCTGAAACACAGGTGATGATCCAATTGATGAGCCACGATGAGGATGTAATGCCAGATGCAATGGCAGGTTTGGCCGCTTCTGCAGCCATCCAACTATCCGACTTTCCCTTTGAATGTGCTATCTCTGAAGCTCGCGTGGGAAGAATAGATGGTAAATTCATCATTAACCCAACCCGTGCTCAATTGGAGGAATCTGACATCGATATGGTGATTGGCGCATCTGCAGATTCTGTGATGATGGTTGAAGGCGAGATGAAAGAAATTTCAGAAGAAGAAATGGTAGAGGCAATTAAATTTGCCCACGAACACATCAAAAAACAATGTGAGGCCCAACTTAGATTGGCCGAAGCTGTTGGAAAAAAAGAAGTTCGTGAATATGAACCCGAGCGCGAAGATGATGATTTGAAAAAGAAGATTCTTGATATGGCTTATGATAAAGTGTATGCCGTAGCAAAATCTGCTTCAGCAAAACACGAACGAAGCGCTTCTTTTGATGCAATTAAGGAAGAAATAAAGGCTACTTTCTCAGAAGAGGAATTGGAGGATTTTGGAGATTTAATTTCAAAATATTATTACAAAGCAGAAAAAGCTGCCGTGCGCGACCTTACCCTTAACGAAGGTTTGCGTTTGGATGGAAGAAAGACAGACGAGATTCGTCCAATCTGGTGCGAGGTTGATTACCTTCCATCAACGCACGGTTCGGCAATTTTCACACGTGGGGAAACTCAAGCTTTGGCAACCGTTACTTTGGGGACTTCGCGCGAAGCAAACCAAATAGACATGCCATCTTATGAAGGTGAAGAAACTTTTTATCTTCACTACAACTTCCCTCCTTTCTCAACTGGCGAGGCCCGTCCAATCCGTGGAACTTCACGTAGAGAAGTTGGTCACGGAAACTTGGCACAACGTGCTCTAAAAGGTATGATTCCTGCAGATTGTCCATATACCGTTCGTGTTGTTTCAGAAGTATTGGAATCTAACGGTTCTTCTTCTATGGCAACCGTTTGTAGCGGTACTATGGCGTTGATGGATGCCGGAGTTCAATTGAAAAAACCAGTTTCAGGTATCGCAATGGGATTGATATCTGATGGTGAAAGTGGAAAATACGCCGTACTTTCCGATATCTTAGGGGATGAAGATCACTTAGGCGATATGGACTTTAAAGTAACTGGAACCGCAGACGGAATCACCGCTTGCCAGATGGACATTAAAGTGAAAGGGCTTTCGTATGAAATTTTGGTGAATGCTCTTAAACAAGCTGCTGCCGGAAGACTTCATATACTTGAAAAATTGACTGATACCATCGCTCAACCAAATGCAGACGTGAAACCTCACGCTCCAAAAATGGTTACCGTTACTATTCCGAACGAATATATCGGTGCTCTGATTGGGCCTGGTGGAAAAGTAATCCAAGAGCTTCAAAAGGCTACAAAAACTACTATTGTTATCAACGAAGATCCTGTTACCGAGGAAGGTATTGTGGAAATTCTTGGAACAAACCAAGAAGGTATTGATGCCGTATTGGCGAAGATTGATTCGCTTACATTCAAACCTGAAATAGGAAGTATTTATGAAGTAAAAGTGATAAAAATGCTTGACTTCGGTGCTGTTGTAGAGTATACAGACGCTCCTGGAAACGAGATTTTACTTCATGTTTCTGAACTTGCTTGGGAACGCACCGAAAACGTTAGTGATGTTGTAAACATGGGNGATGTTTTTGATGTAAAATATATGGGAATTGACCCACGCACCAAGAAAGAAAGAGTTTCCCGTAAAGCGATTCTTCCAAAGCCAGAAGGTTATAAAGAACGCCCGCCACGTGACGACAAACGCAGTGGTGGTCGGGATAACCGCAACCGCGACAACCGTGGACGCGATAATCGCGATAGAGATAGAAAAAGAGATTAAGCATTTTCTTTTTGCAAAAAAACCTTCCAAGTTGGAAGGNTTTTTTATTTAGCACGCAACTTTTTCATTTTACAAAGACTATAGGGTACAAAATCAATATAAAAAAATGAGAAATCTTTTTTATTTACCCGTCATTCTTTTGAGCATTTTATTTTTTTCTTGTGAAAATGAACCTATTAATAAGGCAGATCCAGCAAATGTAATTCAAGTAAATTCCGAGCTTTACAATCTAATTGAACGTGCTGCGGGTAATGATTTTGAAAACGAAATTACATGTATTGATTTCAATTATCCGTTTACCTTGGTTATCTATGATGAAAATATNGACATTATTGGGTATCAACCAATAAACAGTGATATACAGTTTAGTGAATTTTTGGCAACGCTAGAAGAAGGAAAATCAATTAGTTTGAGTTACCCTATAACAAGTATTTTAGATAACGGACAACCTTATGAAATCAATAATAATGAAGAATTAAAAGCGGCAATAGATAAATGTTTGCATGCCGATACAATAACAACTTGCAACAACATTCTTACAGAAACCTCCTGCATCTGGAAAGTAACCCATCTTGAAGGCCCGAACAATCAATATAATAATTCCTATTTTGAGGTAAGCAATTATGGCAATGCTGGGCTCAATTTTAACGATGAATCCTATATCGGCACTTGGGTTACCTATTTCATAGAAGACGAGCTCCACCTGAATATTTTTATTCTTGGCGATGAAAATGTAAGTGATGATTGGAATTTTGATTGGAAAGTAGTAGGTTTTACCGATACGGAAATGGAAATTGCAAATGGAACGGACCGTTTTTTATTGACAAAAGAATGCCATCAACCATGCGTAAAATTTCTTTTTGAGGAATGTGAAACTGAACCTGGTTCTCAAAGAGCAATTTTTGATCTGGAAAGTTATNTTGAATGNTTNTTTCCTNTTACNGGNNTNNNTNATCCNNNAANNGTNATNNCAANNTATTNTGAAACNTATGAANATATGNNNGNNNGNNNNAANCCNATTGNAAATTTAANTTATACNAANACAGCATNAANCCANAAGTNATCTATATNAGATTTGANGATGCAAATACTGGCGAATATGTTACATTTTTGCCTATAATTTTAAAAGCCGTTCAATGTTAATTTTTAAATCATTTAATATGAAAAAACAGTATCTTTTTTTCGCTTTTTCAATAATACTCTTAAGTGTATTTTCAGCTTGCAGCAGCAGTGATGAAACCCCTGAAGAAGAATTAATTCTAGAAATTGGGCAGGAATATCAAGGAGGAAAAATCTTTTACATAGATGAAACTGGTCAACACGGGTTAATTGCACATACGGCAGATCTAGGATTGGGAGATTGGGGCTGTTTTTACAATGACGGTTCCGTTCCAGACTTTGAACCGCCCACGGAACCCATAGCACAGAATGACGGTATTGGTTTCGGAATGCAAAATACGTTGGCAATTTTAAATTTTTGCGGAGATCCGGATATTGCAGCTAGATTGGCATCAAACCTAGATGTTAATGGCTATAATGATTGGTATTTGCCTTCTATTGATGAGTTGGAATTAGTATATCNGCACAGAGATTTAATTGGAGGATTTCCAGATTTAGACAATGATCCTATTGAAGATGGATTCATAATATACGCAAGTTCTTCNGAAGGTTGGGCAACAAACGATGGCTATGGTGGATTTATATATTTAAATTATCAGGTATATGATTTTTCCATAACTACGGCATTACCAAATACCCGAAATGTTTATACTAGCAAAAGTAGTGAGGCGCTCGTGAGACCTATACGTTCGTTCTAAAAAAACCAATATTTTATTTGAAAATAGAAGAATTAATAAAACAATGCATTAAAAANGACCGGGCGGCACAAAACGAGCTGTTCCGAAAGTATAAAGACACGCTTTATTTTACCTCTTTAAAATATTGCAGAAACGAAGCCGACGCCGAAGATAATCTGCATGATGCATTTATAACTATTTTTCAAAAAATAAAAACATATAAAAACAAAGGCTCTTTTGAGGGTTGGATGAAGCGGATAACCATCTATAAAGCTATTGATAAATACAAAACCAAAAAGCCGCTAAATGTTGAGATTAAAGATGATATACTGGAAGATGAAGTGATAGTTGAAAATGAAGAAAACCTATCACTGGACCAACTTTTGAAACTTATCCAGAATTTGCCGGATCAGTACAGGCTTGTGTTCAACCTTTATCAAATGGATAGATTTTCACACAAAGAAATTGCTTCACTTTTAAATATTTCTGAAGGAACATCAAAATCAAANTATCATCGGGCAAAACTTATTTTACGCGATAAAATCATGGCTTTAAGCGAGGCTATTAACCCAAAAATATATTGAAATGGGAGATAAAAAAGACATAGGAAAGCTTTTTGAAAATAAGCTGAAGAAAGGAAAGAAAGCTCCCGAAAACAAGCTTTGGGAGAAGATAAACACTTCGCTTAACGAAGAAAAACGCCGTAGAAAAAGAATCTTTTACTATTGGATTTCAGGAGGTGTGATTTTAACTTTATTGGGAGCGTTTTTGCTTTTTGGTAATAGCGATTTNTTAAAAATAAATTCAACGGTAACAAAAAATATTAATGAGAAATTGGAGAATAACGCTTCTTCGGAAAAAATAGATAATGCGAAATCTCCTAAAATTTTACTTATTGATTCACTTTCCACGCAACTCCAAGATGAAAAGCTNCATAAAATAACCACTGCCAAAGAAAATCAGCCTGTCAATTCCTCACAGACATTTGAAGAAAAAAAATCAATAAACAATTCTGAAAAAAAGGCTTCAAAAAACAAAAGCTTAGATGAAAGTTTTAAAGTTTCAGAAAAATATTATTACTACAACAGCCGTGACGGTAAGCAAATTGTAACCCAAGACAAGAACGAAATTGACAGCTTAATTTTAAAAAATAATAGGGAGCAGGATTCTTTAAATCTTAATAAGAACGATACTTTAAGGCAATAATTAAATAGCCCCTGTAGTTAAATTTTAAAAAAAATAAAACTTTTGTAACCTTTTCTGTATTTGTTACGTATAATATAGTACACAAGTTTAAACCTTAATCTACAGGACAAACCTTAATGAGACAACTTAAAATTACAAAGCAGGTAACCAATAGGGAAACTGCTTCATTAGACAAGTATCTTCAAGAAATTGGAAAAGTTGACTTAATCACCGCAGACGAAGAAGTAGAATTGGCACAGCGCATAAAGGCGGGTGACCAGCGTGCTTTGGAAAAATTGACCAAGGCAAACCTACGTTTCGTTGTTTCGGTGGCAAAGCAATACCAAAACCAAGGCCTTACCCTTCCAGATCTTATTAATGAAGGAAACCTTGGGCTTATTAAAGCCGCGCAACGTTTTGATGAAACCCGTGGTTTCAAATTCATCTCATATGCCGTTTGGTGGATTCGCCAGTCAATTTTACANGCTTTGGCAGAGCAATCTCGTATTGTTCGGTTGCCGTTGAACAAAATTGGAAGCATCAACAAGATAAATAAGATGTATGCGTATCTTGAACAAGCCAATGAGCGTCCTCCTTCCGCCGAGGAAATTGCAAAGGAGCTGGATATGACCATCAATGATGTGAAAGAGTCCATGAAAAACTCTGGCCGTCACGTATCCATGGACGCACCACTTGTTGAAGGAGAAGACAGTAACCTTTACGACGTTTTGCGTAGCGGTGAGAGTCCAAACCCAGACCGTTCTTTATTGCACGAATCACTTCGAACTGAAATTGAACGTGCTTTGGAAACATTGACACCTCGTGAAGCAGATGTTATTCGTTTATACTTTGGCCTTGGTGATCAGCACCCTATGNCTTTGGAAGAAATAGGCGAAACTTTTGATCTAACACGTGAACGTGTACGCCAGATTAAAGAAAAAGCAATACGCAGATTGAAGCACACTTCGCGAAGCAAAATATTAATGACCTATTTGGGATAATACCCGTAAAGATAACTTACAGTATCAGTTTCTCAGTCTTACTGAGAAAATACTGTTCGTTTTTTGATTGATGAATGACCTCCGGCTGATTACCGGAGGTTTTTTCTATCTTTACACCATATGGAACACACAATTTGTTATTTAAGCAAGCAAGTTAAAGCCCTAGAAAATTCAGAGCTTGAGAAATTGTTTGATTTTATTCTAGAAATAAACCCTTCCTTAAATATAACGGGGGCGTTACTCTGTAATAATAATTTTTTCCTTCAAGTATTGGAGGGCAGTCAAAACACTGTAAAAGAAATTTTTTCAAAAATCAGGAAAGACAAAAGACACAGAGATATTTTAATGATTTTTGATCAAAAAATTGAAAAGAGGATTTTTGAAAATTACGAAGCAAACTTTAGCATATTGAAAACCAAAGACGATATCGAAAGGTTAAACTCTTATCTTTCAAATTATAACTTTGAAAATAAATATCCAAAAAGTATAAAATCACTTATAGAACCCTTTTTACTTTAAATATAATGAAACATACAATTATAGCCCCATCCATACTTGCAGCAGATTTTGCAAATCTTCAGCGTGATATCGAAATGGTTAACAACAGTGAAGCGGACTGGTTTCATCTTGATGTAATGGACGGTGTCTTTGTACCGAATATTTCCTTCGGAATGCCAGTTATAAAAAGTATTGCAGCCCATGCAAAAAAACCACTTGACGTGCATTTAATGATTATTGATCCCGATAGATATATAAAAGCTTTTGCAGATGTGGGAACCAACATTCTTACAGTACATTATGAAGCCTGCACTCACCTACACCGCACACTACAGGCAATAAAAGCCGAAGGAATGCAAGCTGGGGTTGCCATTAATCCCCACACGAATGTTTCATTTTTAGAAGACACCATCAAGGATATTGATTTGGTTTGTATGATGAGCGTGAATCCTGGTTTTGGTGGGCAAAGTTTCATTGAAAACACATATAAAAAGGTAAAACAACTTCGAAAAATTATTGACGCCAATGGCGCTTCAACCAAAATTGAAATAGATGGCGGCGTAACTAATAAAAATGCAAAACAATTGGTTGATGCTGGAGCAAATGTTTTGGTAGCAGGCAGTTATGTATTTGGCGCAAGCAATCCTTCACAAACTATTTCTGAGTTAAAGGATCTCTTAAAATAATTTTGAATGTCTATTGATAAAAAAGGGAAAGACGTTATAATAATCGGTGCGGGACCCATAGGTATAGCCTGTGCCCTTCAATGTAAAAAGAAAGGCTTGGAGTATGTTGTGGTGGAGAAAGGCGCGCTAACCAATTCAATTTATAATTATCCCCTGAATATGACTTTTTTTTCCACTTCGGAAAAATTAGAAATTGACAACATCCCTTTTATAAGCAACAACCCAAAGCCTAACAGAAATGAGGCACTGGAATATTATCGAAGAGTTGCTACTTCAAACAACCTTAACATAAATCTGTACGAAGAAATTATTTCTGCCAAAAAGGATGGTGAATATTTCAAAATTATTTCTGCTAAAAACACATATATTGCTAAAAACGTTATCGTTAGCACGGGTTTTTATGACATTCCAAAAATGTTAAATGTTCTGGGAGAAGAATTGCCAAAAGTGATGCATTACTATAAAGAAGCACATCCTTTCGTAATGCAAAAAGTAGTAGTAGTTGGGGCGAGCAATTCTGCTGTTGATGCGGCTTTGGAAATTTGGCGAAAAGGCGGCGAAGTAACTATGGTGATTCGAGGTGCTGAAATAGGCGAACGTGTGAAGTATTGGGTAAAACCCGATATTGAAAACCGAATTAAGGAAGGTAGCATAAAAGCATATTTTAATTCTGAAATTGAAAAAATCACAAACTCTGAAGTTTTTATAAAATCTTCCAAAGGGTCAATTAAGTTAGAAAATGATTTTGTTGTGGCGCTAACAGGTTATAAACCAAATTTTTCCTTTTTAAAACAATTGGGCATTAAGCTTTCTGATGATGGAAACTCCTTTCCATCTTACAATCCCAAAACAATGGAAAGTAATATAAATGGACTTTATTTGGCCGGTGTAATTTGCGGAGGAATGGAAACCCATAAATGGTTTATTGAGAATTCTAGAATACACGCCAATATAATTTTGGAACACATTTCAAACAAAAATTAATAACCTGCAAAATTAAAATTCAGCATTTTTTTTGTGTGGAAGTATATTTTAGGAAAAATACGCTCAAAGTCTTGTGGAGATTCAAAAAAATATTCAGCTAAGACTGCCATAAATTCATATTGATTAGTAAATGCATAAGCACGAAAATATGCTGTTCTATCTAATTGATCTTTTACCTCAGGCTTAGTTAATTGTTTTAATATATTTTGAAATTGTTTTGCAAAACGAACTGAATCCAAATCTCGGCTTCTTTTGGCCTCTAGCTGCATGGCGTGCATAAATTCATGAATTCCCACATTTAAATTATCGTTACTTATGGCAAAACCTTCCTCAAAATCTTTCCATGACAGCACTAATGCTTTTTCTCTAGGATTAAATTCTCCTTTGTGGTAATTTTTGTTGACTGTGCTAAAAAATTCAGCGGGATAGATGAGTACGAAATCTATTAAAGAATAGCTATAATTTTTCCTTCCAAAACTAAGCATACACCCAACAGCAGCAATCAATACTTTCATTTGTTCAGTAATAATCAAATCATTTCTTCCAACAAATTTTTTTTCGGAAATAAATTGGGCTACCCTGTGTTGAAATTGCTTTTTATGTTTTTCAGAAAGTTTATTGTAAAATATAAATTCGTTTTCGAGTATTCTCAAATTTGAATGGGAGAGTTTTTTATAAACAAAGTAATGCCTGTAGAGTGGCTTGTCAAAACTTGATGCATATAAATTTTCAAAAACCCTGAAAAGAAAAAATGCGAACCCAAGTAATACAACTCCATATGCATAGGGCGCGAGCCAGGGAGCGTAAGCTTCAGGTTTAAGGAAATGCATCATAAAAGAAGCTAATGTTTAAAGAAATATAACGCTTTAAGATTACAATTATTTTTGAAATATAGTTTATTAAAAAAGCCCCAACAAAACTGTTGGGGCCTTAAGAATGTATTATTCCTATTTATTAGAAATCAAACGTGTAAAATTTATCCCAGAAAAGCTGAGTCTCTGGAGCATCACCACCAATTGCAGAAGCAGCAGCATCATAGTTTGCACCATTAAGAGTTTGCTCTACTACTGGATATGTGTAACGAGTTGGGAAACCAGAAACAGCATCAGTTGGCTGAGTTAAGATTGGATAGTCCAAACGACGTATAGATAGGTAACTTGCAAAAGTTCTATTGTAAAGTCCTAAATATGCTTGAACACCAATTACTTGTTTCCAAGCAGGAGTAGAAGAACTAGTGGCAATTGCGCTAGCATAATCTACTTCTGGTTTTCCCAAGTATGAAGCTACATCAGAAACCCCCCAATAATCAAAGGAAGCTGTAATAGCAGCTGCATAATGAGTAGCAGCGTCTCCACCAACAGAATAACCTCTAGCAGCAGCTTCAGCCAATAAGAATCTTACTTCAACGTAAGAAAGTAAAACTCCAGGGGCTGTTGGGTCTACCAAAGCATCTGCTACATGAGAGAAATCTGGGTAAGCAGAAATTTCACCAATTTGTCCTCCAATATATTCACCGTCAACATCGGTGAAATATGATGGTCTTCTTGGGTCTTCCAAATCATTCATTATATCAATTATAGTTACAGCAGCAACATAATCGTTACGTCCACTAAGAACTAAGTTATCGTTCATAGGGTTGTTGTTTGGAGCAGAAGCAGAGTATTGGTAACTTCCATTGTCTGCATTGCTTGTAAAGACACCACTAGAAAAAGCAGATTCAACTGTTGACTTAGATAAACCAGCATCTACATCTGAAAGCATAATCCCCATTCTCAATTTCAAAGAGTTAGCAAACTTTTTCCATTTTGCAACATCACCTCCATAGATAAGGTCGTTTGAACCATCAAAACTACCTACAGAAGTATTCATACTTCCAATAGCTGCATTCAAACGAGAAATCAAATCTTTATAAACAGTTAAACCATCGTCGTAAACAGGTAGTAGGTTATCAATATCCAATGCTTCAGAGTAAGGAATATCGCCATAAGTTTCTACCAAGTTACTAAATGCGTAAACATTTAAAACTTCAATAATAGCCAATTTGTTAGGCTTAAGATTATTGGTAAGGTCATTATCTGTAGCTTCAATAACTCTTGCAGATTCTTTAAGATCTTTTAAAACATCTCTATAAATCTCTCTCCAGTGGTTATCAGGAATGGCACGAGTTATTTGATCGTATTGACTCTCATCGGTATAAGTAGTCTCCTGCAATTGTTGTGTCCATAAACGTAAGTTGTTTAGGTTTACGTTAGGAGTAACAATTTGATCCGCAAGTTGCTTTTGGGCAGATGCGAACAAACTCTCACCACTAACCGTAGTAGGGTCTTTTATATTTTGGTTCAGGTCCTCAAGGTTATCTGAACACGACACGGCAAATACAGCCGCTGTTAAAATTAAAATCAGTTTCTTCATTTTTCTATATATTAAAATTGTGCTTTAATGTTAAACCCATAATCTTGGGTAGTTGGCAATGAACCTGTAACATATCCTTGAAGGTTACCAGAACTCAAACCTGCTTCAGGATCTGCGTATGGTAGGTTTTTATCAATAATCCACAAGTTAGATCCAGTAACACTGAAAGACAAACCAGTCATAAAAGTATTATCAAGGAACTTTGAAGGCAAATTATAAGTTAGTGAAACCTGACGAAGTTTTATATAGCTTGCATCGTATACAAATTCTGCAGCAGGAAGTGCGGCATAACCAAAAGCACTAAATCCATTTGCGTCAGTTCTAGTTGTATTTGGCGAACCATCAGGGTTAACACCTGGGTTAATAAATCCACCACCTTCATCTAAAGGATTTCTAACCGGGTTACCAAGATCGTTTGTAAAAGCAGTGTTGGCATAAATACCAGTTGCTTGACCGTAGTATTGGTCTAATGAGAATAGGCTACCACCTTCTTGTATATCTATAAGGAAGCTAAATGAAAGATCCTTATAAGTTAAGGTATTTGAAATACCCATTAACCAATCTGGGTTTGTATCTCCAAGAACATTGTTTGAAGTTGGAGTTTTAAGGTATCTTCCGTTATCTGGATTTACAACCTTTTCACCATTTAAGTAAACATAGTCTTGACCGTATATTACTCCATAAGGCTCTCCTTTAACAGCATTAATGGTAACACCTCCTTGGAAGCTTCCTAACTGTAAAGTTTCAATACCGTCAGGTAGTTCAACTACTTCATTGTCATTTTGAGACCAGTTAACATTCAAGCCCCAGCTAAAGTTATCGGTTTTAACAGGCATTGCGTTTAAGGAAACTTCAATACCAGTGTTTTCAATTTCACCAGCATTCAATAATTTTCCAGTATAACCAGTAGCAGCAGAGATTGGCACTGTTACAATTTGATCAATAGAGTTTGATTTGTAGTAGGCTACATCAAAACCTAAACGGTTATTTGCAAAACGCATCTCTAAACCTGCTTCGTAACTTTTTGTAGTTTCAGGCTTAAGATTTGGATTGTTTGATACGTTTGGAATAGAAGTTCCTATATCATTATTAATGGTATAAGTATCAACCAATCTATCAAATGGAGCCCCATTACCTACTTCTGCATAGTTCAAACGTAATTTACCAAAAGAAATAGCATTAACATTCAGCAATTTACTGAACACAAAACTTGTAGATACAGATGGATAGTAGAATGCGCTTTCATCTTTAGGCAATGTAGAGAAATGGTCTCTTCTGATGGTTCCATCAAGGAAAACAACGTTTCCGAATCCAAATGAAGCACTAGCGTAAACACCATCAACTCCAATTTTTTCAGCTCTTTCAGCTGGATTTGGAAGTGGTGACGCACTGTTTTGCAATGAATAAAGTCCAGGAACTACCAATCCACCAGCAGTAGATGAAGTAATGGAGTTAAATTCATTTCTACGAATGTTTGTACCTAAGATACCTGCAAAGCTGATACTCTCAGAAAAATCGGCGTCAAAATTGAACATTAAGTCATAATTTGTCTCAGTAGCAGTAATATCTCTTCTCAAATATCCCGAATCCACATTACCACGCGCTACACCAAATGGAGTTGCTACAGAACCAACTGCTCTGCGCTCTTCTTGGTTTTCATTATATGTATCTGTAGAAACTCTACCTGTTACATTTACCCATTCAGCCAACTCATAGTTTAACTCAAAGTTACCGATAAAACGGCTTCTTCCGTCATTCTGATAGTTTTCATAACGAGTCCAGTAAGGGTTATCCCAATATAAGGGAGCTGCACCGGGCTGAGAAGAACCTGGGTTCCAGCTTACATTTCTACGGGTTGCGAAATAGATATCACGCTGCTCCTTAATATCTGTACTTACTGCCCACCATTGCTTAAAATTACCTACAACGTTGTCATTATAACCTGTAGAGTTACGACCCAAAGCTTCAGTTTTGATATAGTTTGCAAAACCACTAGCAGTCAACTTTTCTGAAACATTATATGTTCCGCTAAAAATAAAGTTGTGTCGATCTAAAGTACTATTTGGCAGTAATCCAGACTGATCTAATTTAGTATATGACATACGATACGAACCATTTTCAAGTCCATTTGAAATAGATATGGAGTTTGTCAAGGTAATAGGAGTCTCAAAAAATGTCAATGGGCCATTTTCTGCAGCCACATATGCAGACTTCTTTAAATAATTTGGTGACGATGGATCAAATGAATCCCACTGGTATATAAATAGATTAGGATCAAATGCAGGACCGTAAGACGCATCATCTACATAATTCTCTACTTGATCATCTATCCCGTCTCCATTAATATCCTCAAATGTAAAGTAATCACCGTAACCAGGACCGTATTGAGTTTGATATTCAGCAAAGGTGCTCTTATCAACAAAACCTACAGTAGCATTAGAGTTTATAGTAACCCCAAGCCCTTTCGATTTTTTACCTTTTTTAGTAGTAATAATAATTACACCGTTAGCGGCACGAGAACCGTAAAGAGCAGATGCCGCAGCACCTTTAAGCACGTTAATAGATTCGATATCGTCTGGGTTAATATCAGAAGCGGCATTACCATAATCGTAGTAATTACCTCTTGCCTGAGTTTGTGCGGCATCGTTAGTGTTTCTGTTACTGATTGGCACACCATCAACCACAAACAATGCTTGGTTATCACCCGTTAAAGAGGTGTTACCTCTAATAACTACGTTGGTAGAACCACCAAGGTTATTGTTTCTTCTAATTTGAAGACCAGAAACCTTTCCAGAAAGCGCATTCGTAAAGTTGTTGCCCTTTACTGTAGAGATATCCTCTCCTTCTACTTGCTGCGTGGAATAACCCAATGATTGTTTTTCACGGGAAACACCAAGCGCAGTAACTACAACCTCGTCCAAAACTGAACCAGCCTGCATTGTAACATCTATTTTATTTGAAGCCCCAACAGCAATCTCTTGGGTCTCAAAACCTACATAACTATAAACAAGTGTTTGGCCCACTGCAGCATCAATGGTGTAATTACCATCAAAATCAGACTGTGTTCCAGTACTTGTTCCTTTTATAATTATGTTAACTCCTGGAAGCGGGAGACCCGTGTCATCGGTCACCATTCCGGAAATAGTTTTTTCCTGTGCAAAAGCGAGCTGCACAACCAACACTAATAATAGTGTTAAAATTCCACTAAACTTTGTTTTCATTTTTTTGTTTGTTTGAATTAGCACTCCAAAAGTGCCAATAAAATCTTACAATTCCAACTTTTATGGGAAGTAGATTATGAAAATTTTATCAAAAAGTTATTTTAAAAACACTCTAACAACTTAATTGTTAACATAAAATTTTGCAAAGCATTGATTTTCTTACGCTTTCGGAAGACTTCAAGAAAATTGAATAAAAAAAAGTGTTTGAAAATATTTCAAAATATTTTCAAACACTTTATGAACAATTGCTCCAATAATACAAAGCAAGGGGTTTACAGCATTTTAATATAATTTTTAAAATTGCAGAAATAATGTTAAACCAACATCACAATTTATATTCAAAAAATAGTACACCTTCTAAAAATCAAAGATAAGATTGGCGAAAAAATTATTTACTAGAGCTTTCTCCTTTAAATTGCTGAGAATTATTTTTAAACAACACATTGAACGTAGTCAAGCTACCATAACATCGTGTTATATATTGCTGCAGATCTATTTTATCATGTTCTGCCAATTCCTTGTTAGAATTGATTTTTTGCTCCATAACCCGCAATCTATCCCGAAGCATTACTATTTTATGGAAAAAAGTATCAATTGGTATTTCCTTTGAAGCTAAATTGGAATCTGCTGGCTTTAAGACCATGCTCCCACTCTTCCATTTATCTGCAATGGGCACTATTTCACTGAAACCGTTCCATTTTTTTAGAATATCACGAAGGCTTTTTTCTACTTCGTAAAAACTGACAGTGTCAACCTCATCTTCGGCAGCTTCAATAATCTCAAAATCTTCGTCAGTGGAAATTGTTTCAAGGCCATTTTCAATAAAGGTTACCCAATACATCTTTGCAGTAACGTTTGTTACAACTCCTTTCCCGAATTTTGGATGGTCAATTCTAGAACCTATTCCTAAAATCTGTTTCATTCTTTTTTTATTTTAGCAAGTAAAAATAACTAAAATGATGTTATGCCTTAGCCTACAAAAGCTGTATTTCATAAAAAAACCATCCAGATGTAAAAATCGGGATGGTCCTTTGGGTCTTTTATGACCTGCCAAAAACTACTTCTTCTTTGGAGCAGCTTGTGGAGCCTTTTTATCATCCTGTTTTTTGGCTTGTGGCCCTTTAGCAGGTTGCGGCTTTTTGTTTTGCTGTTGTTGTGGCATAACAATTACTTTTTTAAATTAACAATATAAAGGTAAAAGGAGCCACTGTTAATTTATTCTCTTCTTAGCTAAAATTTAACACCCCATTTTAGGCTAAAAAATTACGACATTCTTCGGCACATTTATAACAAGCTTCTGCGCACTTATGACAATGTTCTGCTTCGTGTTGCGAACATTCCTCTGCGCAAGTGTCGCATATTTTTGCACAGTACCTCACCAAATCTTCCACATCACCAAAACCCGTTGCCAGTAATTGGTTGAGCGTGCTACAAACTTCCGCGCAAACCCTGTCTGTACGAATACAGCTTACCATCATTTTTACATTTTCATCATCTAGGCACGCATCTGCACAATAGTTGCAGTGGTTGATGCAATTGCCCAAGGCGTGAAGTAGTTTTTCATTTTTCATCATATTTCGTTTTATTGTGAAAAATCAAATTACCAAATTCACGGGATTTTCTATATTAAGAAAACTATAAAATAGATTTTGCCTTATTCAGCGCCCGGTTTATGGTCGTCGATTACTTGTTGATCGCGGTATCTGCAGCAGGGATCTATTTTCTCATAAATCTCATCTTTTGCTTTTATATCTTGGGTATCATGACCAGTATCAGCAATGCTCTGCTGAATTTTGGTCAAATCGGTTTTCCCTTCGTTATAAATCAAATCCAATTGATGGGTCTCTACATTCCAGGTTGCAGATTTAACGCCTTTTGCTTTAATAGAAGCTTTTTCAATTCGCTCTTTACACATTCCGCAAACTCCATCTACTTCAATTGTAGCCTTTGCATTTTTGTTTTGGGCAAAACCTGTGATTCCAATAAAGAGAATTCCTAAAATTGCAATTAATTTCTTCATTATTTCTATTTTTAAAATTTATAATTAATTAATACTATATCTTAAACCTGCATAATACGAACTGCCAAAAACGGGGCCGTAAACATAGGTTGTATCAAAAGTTTTTCCAAAGGGATTATCACTACCCACAATGGGGTTCTGTTGTGTTACATTCGTAATATTTTCACCTCCTACATAAATTTCAAAATTAGACGAAAAAACCTTCGTTATCTGTGCATTTAGTGTAGCAACTGAAGGTGAAAATTCGGAAAGTCCAATAGTATTCAAATACGTTTCCGTGGAAGCAAATCGCTGTTCGCCCAAATAATTGAACGTAGCGTCAAATTTCCAGTTGCCACCTTTTGCACTTTGATGTGTTTCGTAGGAAGCATTTGCAAAAAAACGGTGATTGGGCGTTAAAGGTGTTTGCTTTCTACCGCTCAAATATGTTGTTTCAACGTCGTAATATTTATAGGCCAATCTCACATCAAAATGCTCAAAAGGATTGTAATTAAATTCTACCTGAAAATTATTCGAATAACTTTCTCCATCCAAATTATAAAAATTTACTTCTGAAGGATTTTCCCAATCCACAACTATTTGGTTTACAAAATCGGTTCTATAAAAATCAAAGGTAACATCCCCCTTTCTATTGAAAAGATTAAATCCTTGCAAATAAGAAAAGCCATAATTCCAAGCAATCTCTGGATCGAGTCCATAAATTTTTCCACCGTTGCCCAAAATCTTCAAGCTGCGCGAAGTGGCAAAAAGTTGCTGGTTTTCTGTAAATATATTGGCACTTCGCTTCCCTCTTCCCGCCGAAATTCTGAAAGCAGATTTTTCCCAGGGCGTATAGCGCAAATGGAAACGCGGGGTTACAAAAGTTCCCAATCTATTATGTACATCTGCACGGATGCCGGCCGTAAAATTTAAGTCGCCCAAATTATCAAAATTGTACTCAAAGAAAGCTCCCACCGAATTCTCAACTCTACTAAAGTTTTCTGTTAAAACCAATTCGTCGTACCCATCATAAGTTGCGCTTAAACCTGTTTTTATCTTGTGCCGCGAATCGCTGATGATTGAATTGTAAAGCAAATTGGCATACAAACTATTATGCTGAATATTGTAATCATTCAATCCAAAATAAGACTCTTGGTCGTGATGGCTGTATGCAAGCTACAAGCCGCCTGTACGCCAAGGAATTTCCGGGTTTACAAAACCAAATTTACCCGATACATCAAATCTTTGGGTTTTTATCTCACTTCCCCAAGCGTTCGTAGTTCCACGGTCCCTATTCGGGTAAAAAAATGTTTGGCCTGTCTTTTTTTCATCGTTCAGATATCTTACATTAAAAAAACCAACATAACCGTTTTCAGTGTCGGTGTATTGCCAACGGTTCATCACGTTTACCTGCTGCATTAATGGCGCATCGAGAAAAGAATCATTATTTTTATCAAATTCTGTTTCGCGCATATTTCCGTGTATGTAAAGCCCCGTACTCCATCGTTCGCTTACTTTTGTGTTTAGGTGCGTATTCAACTCAAACCGCCCATTTCCAGAGCCATATGCATTTACAAAAAGTTTATCGTCCATCATGGGTTTTTGCAGTTCGGCGTTTATTTGTCCTGCAATACTTTCATAACCATTCACCACACTTCCGGCTCCTTTGGTAATCTGAATACTTTCTACCCAAGTACCGGGAATAAAACTTAAACCATAGGTCTGTGAAGCCCCGCGAATGCTTGGAACGTTTTCAGTGGTAATTAAAATATACGGACTGGTAAGCCCAAGCATTTTAATTTGCCGTGTGCCTGAAATAGCGTCCGCAAAGTTTACATCGATAGAAGGGTTTGTTTCAAAGCTTTCAGCCAAATTACAACAAGCAGCTTTTAAAAGTTCGGCACTACTTACATTCAAAACATTCGTAGCTTGAATGAATGAGCGCGAAGAAGCTTTTTGCCTAGCGGTAACCGTAACCTCGTCCAAATTGGCTGTAGAGGTAAGGGAGTGCCTTATTTTTTTGGTGGAATTTACTGAGATAGTGTCGGTTTTATAACCTACAAAACTTATGACCATTTTTTTGTAATCTGGTTTGTAGGGAATTTCAAAATTACCATCAAAATCGGTCACGGTTCCCACTTGGGTATTCAACCAATAAACATTTGCACCACCAAGTGGAACTTCTTTGTTATCGATATCTTCAGTAATGGTTCCCGTTATTTTTTCTTGTGAAAAAACGCAGAGCGGAAGTACAAAAAATATATATAGTAGGTTTTTCATTTTTTTAAATTTTTGCACCGCGCAACCGCAAGGCATTGGTTATAACTGAAACCGAACTAAAACTCATGGCCAGAGCAGCAATCATTGGTGATAATAATATTCCAAAAACTGGATAGAGCACTCCGGCGGCAAGCGGTACGCCGAGTGTGTTATAAATCAAAGCGAAAAATAGGTTTTGCTTAATGTTTCGCATCACTTTTTCACTTAAGTGAAAAGCTTTTACAATGCCTTGCAAATCACCTTTTACCAAGGTTATTCCGGCGCTTTCTATGGCAATATCGGTTCCTGTTCCCATCGCGATGCCCACATCACTTTTTGCCAAAGCGGGCGCATCATTTATACCGTCGCCGGCCATTGCAATCATTTTGCCTTCAGCTTGTAATTTTTCAACTACTTCCAATTTATTCTGCGGAAGCATATCCGCTTTAAAGTCGGCGAGATTTAATTCGGAAGCTACCGATTTTGCAGTATCGTAATTATCGCCCGTTAGCATAATAACTTCAATTCCTTTTTGCTGAAGTTCATTGATTGCCTTTTTACTGGTTTCCTTTATTTTATCGGCAATCACAACGTAGCCCACTACTTTTCCATCAATAGAAAGCATCGGTACCGTTTTGCCTCTTTTCTGTTCTTCGGAAATTTCTTTTTGAAATGCTTCGGAAATATCTGCACCCGCTTCCTCCATCATCTTTTCGTTTCCGAGTGCAATCTTTTTTCCGTTGATAGTTCCAGTAACACCTTTTCCGGTAACCGAATTGAAATCTGTTGTTTTTAATGCCGAAGCTTCGGAATTGAAGTTTTTCTCATTTCCATATTTTACGGTAGCTTCAGCCAGCGGGTGTTCACTATTTTGATTGAGCGAAACAATATATTGGAGCGCCTCCTCTTCCGAAAATCCTTTCAGGGCACCTACTTTTTCAACGGATGGTTTCCCTTCGGTAATAGTTCCGGTTTTGTCAATAATCAAAACGTCAATTTTATTAAGAGTTTCGAGCGCTTCAGCGTTTTTAATCAACACGCCGTTTTGAGCGCCCTTTCCTACTCCAACCATCACCGACATTGGCGTAGCTAGTCCCAAAGCACAAGGGCAAGCAATTATCAAAACTGCAATGGCATTTACCAAAGCATATACATATTTTGGATCGGGGCCAAAAATTGCCCAAACCGCAAAGGTTATTATCGAAATTAGAACCACAATCGGTACAAACCACCCAGAAATTTTATCTGCCAGTTTTTGAATAGGCGCGCGACTGCGGCTGGCTTTGTTTACCATTTCAATTATTTGCGAAAGCAGAGTATCACTGCCCACTCTTTCAGCTTTCATCACAAAAGTTTGTTTCCCGTTTATTGTTCCAGAACTCACTTTGTCACCCTCAGCTTTTGAAATGGGAACAGGTTCGCCGGTAATCATAGACTCGTCAATAGAGCTTTCACCCTCCAGAATGCTTCCATCCACAGGGATCTTTTCTCCCGGCTTAACACGGAGCTTATCCCCTACTTCAATTTTATCGATTGCAATGGTTTCTTCTTTTCCGTCGACAATCCGAACAGCTTTGTTGGGAGCCAACTTCAGCAATTCTTTAACTGCGGAATTGGTCCGGTTGTGTGCTCTTGCTTCCAAAACCTGCCCCATTAAGACCAAAGTGAGGATTACTGTTGCTGCTTCAAAATACACATGAACAGTTCCTGATTCGGTTTTAAATTGCGCTGGAAAAAAATCTGGAAATAACATTCCGAAAACGCTGAAAACCCACGCCACTCCAGCACCAATGCCAATGAGAGTAAACATATTTAAGTTCCAAGTTTTTATGGAACGATAGGCGCGTTCAAAAAACATCCACGTGGTGTAAAAAACCACTGGAATTGAAAGACCGAATTGTACCCAGTTCCAATAACTCATTGGCATTAAATCGTATAATGGATTGTTTGGAATCATCTCGGACATTGCTATCAAAAAGATAGGAGCAGTAAAAGCAATTGCTAGCCAAAACTTTTTAAGCAAGGCTTTATAACTTTTGCTTTCGGCGGTTTCATCTGATTCCTTTGGCACCAAATCCATTCCGCAGATTGGGCAAGAACCGGGTTCATCGCGAACTATTTCGGGATGCATTGGGCAGGTGTACTCCGTTGCGGAACTTGTTGAAGTTTTTGCCTCCTCCACCAAGTCCATACCGCAGACGGGACAATCACCGGGTTTGTTGTAGGTTTTCTCGCCTTCGCAGTGCATTGGGCAGTAAAAAGTACCCGAACTACCTTGTTTGGCTCGTTTTTCTTCCTTTTTCAGCTGATGTATTTTTGCCGCTTCCGCATCTTCGGGAAGGGAAATACTGTATCTTCCACCATCGACTTCCAAAGCTTTTTCAAAAATATTCAATGGAAGATGCTTTTCCATCTCAATGACCGCTTCGGCTTTTTCAAGATTTACCGATGCGTTGGTAACGCCTTCAACCTCACTCAACGTCTGCTCTACGTGACCTCGGCAGCCGTTACAGGTCATTCCGTGTATTTTATATGTGTGTTTCAATTTATTTAATTTTAAATCTATATTTCAGCGAATTGTTGAATCAGTATTTTATGACACAACAAGGTTACATCTCACATAAATGAAATGCAAATACTAAAAGATTTATAAAATCAAATCAGGAAAGTCTCGTACAGAATATTTAAATCCTGTTCGAGCGGTGGCGGACTATAATCCGCGAAGAAGATTTTTTTGGCGGAAGTAATTTCAACTTCCTTTACCACAAAAACTGAAACGAAGGTAGCTACAAAAGTTTTGTTCAATTTTAAATCAAACGAGGCTTTTGCAAAATTATCGTCAGTCTGTATTTTGGTAATATGGTTTTTACAGCAACCGTGGGTTTCTGAAGCAACACTCTCACCATCACAGACTGCTGTAGGAGCTTCTTCCTCCATTCCGCAGGAAAGGTGTGTCTCTCCTAAAGTAACCTCAGCCATCATTTCCATTCCACCGCAGAAGTGCTGCGCATAAGCTATTCCTGAACTGCTGGCAAGCATAAGTATAGACAGAAGTATGGAAATGATTTTTTTCATGCTTTCGCAAAATTACAAAAAAAAGCCTTCTTGAAAAGAAGGCTTTATAAAATAAAAATACGTTTACTTATTTATTGTCCGAATTGTTAACAATAGCTTCAGCATTCTCGATAGCTGCATTCATCTTTTGCCTAAGTTCGACAACACTTTTTTCATAGTCAGTAAGGAGTTTTTCCTTCTCGGGCGATAAGGTTTCACCCTTATTAATTTCCTCAAATGTGAAATCGCTTCCAAAATTTTTCATCCACTGCATCATGTTATCATTGGCTGATTTAAGTTGAAAAATAGCTGCGGTTTTTGTACTATCCGGATTGATGGAATCAAGCTGTGCGCTAATTTTTCCCTGCAGTTCACCAATGGTACTCATTTTTGGCATTAATTCGTCGTGAATGGCAACGATGCTGTCCATTCTCGATGATTTATTTTCAAGTGACTTTTCCTTCTTGCCATCATTACAAGCTGTTATAAAAGACAAAATCATTAATGTAAAGAGAAGCTTTTTCATGATTAAAATTTAAAATTTATTCGCAAAATTATTAAAAATATCTTTAAGATTTATACTTCTGAAAATAAAAAGCAGGGAGCAAAATAAGCAGAAATAAAGGCTGGATTAAAAACCTCCTTACATAAAACAGCAAGAAATGACCACTTGATCCTTCGGAAGTGAAAATTATAAAACTGAATGCCATAAAGAGTATTGCGAAAAGAAAACTATAAAGTATGAGCGACAATTTAATGATTTCCCTATCCCTAAAAATCATCCAAATAATAGCTAAGGAAATAATCGTGTTCAGCAAAAAGCGGAGCGCTATTCCGGTCTGCAGGGCAAAAGTGTCCATTTTAGGCAACGGCATGGATTTGTAATCCATTTCAAAAAAATGAAGCAATGGGTCGTAAAACAGGGTGTTTTCAAAAGCGCGGATTAGTACCAGCAGACCTGCAAGAATTATAACCGCAAATATTTTTAAAGTCCTTTTCATTTAGCTGAATTTGGTTTCAGCATTCGCACCCAAATCATCCATAAAATAAAAACCATACTATAAATTATGCCTGGAAAAACTACGGAATGCAGTAAGTTTTCATATTGTGGGTATTTATAAAGTGCCACGGTAAGGATAGCAATGCGAAGTAAATTCACAATATAAATCAATACCACTCCAGCAAAAAGAAACAACAATGTTTTTTTAAAATTTTCCGCGAAAGCGATAATAAAAGCAATAAATAGAATGATAACACTAATGGAATTGCAGCCTTCCACAATATTCACGGTATATTTATTATCAATGGTCAATAACATTCCCTGTGCTATCGAGTCTGGTACTAAAATTGAATTATACCCGAAGGCATCCAATACAGCACTGCTCTGCTTTGCAACAAGATTAGTTACAAAATCAGGAAAGTAATTGCCGTTCTCCGAAACTTTTAAATACAGTCCATACAAGACACTCATTAAAAGATATGAGCCCATAAAAAGCACCACAAAGCGAATTACGGTTTTGTATTTTTCTAAAAGTTTCTTCAAAAAGTAGAATTTGGCATTGTGGTTCCCTGCAATTTAAAATTGAAAATATTTAAAATTTCAAGCTTTCGTATTTAACAAAAATACAGGATTTGTTTTTGGTGCTTGTAAGAGATTTAAAATACTTTTGCCAAACTAATCGAGATAATAAAAAAACCTATGCCTTTTTCACATTTAAAACCTAAAGTACAGACTATTCTCTCAAATGAGAATGAACCGGCAGAACAGCGCTTAAAAGAGGTTTGCGAATTGCTTCAATCCTCTGTAGGGTATTATGACTGGGTTGGGTTTTACTTTGCAAATGAGGCCGAACAAACGCTACATTTAAAAGCATTTGCAGGCGAACCAACAGACCATACCGTTATTCCCTTCGGAAAAGGAATTTGCGGACAAGTGGCCGTTAGCAATAAAAATTTTGTGGTACCCGATGTAAAAGCTCAGGACAATTACATTGCGTGCAGCATCACTGTAAAATCTGAAATTGTAATTCCGCTTTTTAACGATGGAAAAAACATTGGGCAGATCGATATCGATTCGCACGTAGAAGACCCTTTTTCACCTGAAGACGAGCGCTTTTTGGAATGGGTCAATGAAGAAGTTGCGAAAATTCTATAACTACATTCCCGTTCTGATTGCTTCAACAGGATCTAATTTTGAGGCTGAAATAGCAGGAAGAATTCCCGAAATTAAACCGATTGCGGCAGAAATTGCGGTTCCAATGAACATATTCCAAGGGGAAAGTACAAATTCGAAATCGCCCGTAAAACTTGATGCAATTATTGAAACGATAAAAACTAAAAACAGCCCGATCAATCCGCCAATTACAGAAAGAATTACTGCTTCAAATAAAAATTGGAAAAGGATAAATTTATTCTTTGCGCCCAAAGATTTTTGAATTCCAATCAAATTGGTGCGTTCCTTTACACTTACAAACATAATATTTGCAATCCCAAAACCGCCCACAAGCAGTGAAAATCCACTGATTATTAAACCAATTATATTCATACTTCCGGTAATTTCATCTATAAAATCAGCAAAACCCTGCAATTGATTTATAAAAAAGTTACTTATTTCGTCTGGTTTCAACCCGCGCTTGGTTCGCAGCTGCTGGTTTAGCATTGCTTTAAATTCAGCAATATCCACATCTTTTTCGGGTTTTATTACAATCTGCGGAAAGGTGTTTTTGTTATTATCGCCATAGATTCTTCGCACCACATTTACGGGCATCCAAATAGAGGTATCTTTAGAATTTCCAAATAAACCTGCCCCTTCCTTTTCCAATACACCTATAACTTTGAACTTTCTACCGTAAACACGTACTTCCTTCCCTATAGCGGTTGCAGCATCACCAAAAAGCTGGTTGGCAATTTCATCTCCCAAAACTATGACCATTGAACCGCTATTTGATTCAGATCCATTAAAAAAACGGCCCTCGGAAAGCTGCAATGATTCAATGTAATAATAACTATCTGTTACCGCACCAATAGGCACATTATCTACTTGCCTATCTTCGTATTTTACGCTTTCATTCGGTACATTCAGTGTAAAGGTTGCAGCTTCAACATTAGGGGTATTTCGTTCGAGATATTGGTATTCATCAAAAGTTACATCGGGGAATTGTTGCCATTTCCAACGCGGAATATCCGTCGGTCCAAAGTTGAAACGCATAATAATTATTGTGCTATTGTCTAGCCCGCTGATGCTGCCCTCAATTTCACGTTTTAAGGAATCAACCGCCGCCAATACCGCGATAATGGAAAAAATACCGATTGTAACGCCCACCAACGAAAGAAAAGTCCGTAATTTATTGTTCCGAAGCGCATTGAGCGCAAAATTGAAACTTTCCTTTAAAACGCGAAGGTATATTAGCATTTATAACTTTTGATTAATGATTGAGAGTTTTCAACTTTCAACTCCCAATGGGTTGATAAAATTATGAAAAGTAAGACGTTTTCTCTGTTGTTATGTTACAAATTTACTATGCAATTATGTACTTTTGCTCCTTAATTTTCGATAATGAACAGTTCCAAAAAGATTACATCCGCTTTAATTTCCGTATTCAGCAAAGAAGGCCTGGCCCCAATTGTTAAAAAACTACACGAACAGAACGTAAAAATCTACTCTACCGGAGGTACCGAAAAGTTTATAAATGACCTTGGCATTGAAGTAATTGCGGTAGAAGACATTACAGATTATCCTTCCATCTTGGGCGGGCGCGTAAAGACACTTCACCCAAAAGTTTTTGGTGGAATTTTAAATAGACAGGACCACCAAGGTGATGTGGCTGAAATGCAGCAATACAATATTCCGCAGATAGACGCGGTAATTGTAGATTTGTATCCTTTTGAAAAAACGGTTGCATCTGGAGCTTCGGAAGCAGATATTATTGAAAAAATAGATATCGGCGGAATTTCCTTGATTCGAGCCGCAGCAAAGAATTTTAAAGATACCATTTGTGTTTCCTCTGTGGACGATTATGCAGAGTTTTTGGAATTGATTTCAGCAAACAATGGCGAAATTTCCTTAAAAGACCGCAAACGTTTTGCTGCAAAATCTTTTAACGTTTCATCAAATTACGACACCGCAATTTTCAATTATTTCAACAAAGAAGAAAAATTGCCGGCTTTTAAACTGAGCGAAACCAACGGACAGGAATTGCGTTACGGCGAAAATCCGCACCAAAAAGGATATTTCTTCGGAAATTTTGATGAAATGTTCACCAAACTTCACGGAAAGGAACTGAGCTACAACAACCTTTTGGACGTTGATGCAGCGGTAAATTTGATGAATGAATTTAAAGGCGAAGCACCCACATTTGCCATTTTAAAACACAACAATGCCTGCGGAATTGCACAACGAGAAACCGTGCAGCAGGCTTATATGGCAGCATTGGCAGGCGATCCGGTTTCAGCCTTCGGTGGAATATTAATTGCGAATGTTGAAATTGACGAAGCAACCGCAAACGAAATCCACGACCTTTTCTGCGAAGTGGTAATAGCACCTTCATTTTCAGCAAAAGCACAGGAAATTTTAGAAGGAAAAAAGAACCGAATTTTGTTGGTTCAAAAAGAAATTGAACTACCTTCAACAACCGTTAGAACTTGTTTGAATGGTATTTTGGTTCAAGACAAAGACAGTATTACCGACAGCGCCCAAATTTTAACGCACGCAACGAACAATAAACCTAATTCAGAAGAGTTAGATGATTTGTTATTTGCTTCCAAAATTTGTAAGCACACCAAGAGCAATACCATTGTATTGGCAAAAGGGAAACAACTTTGTGCCAGCGGAACCGGCCAAACCAGCCGCGTTGATGCGTTACGGCAAGCCATAGAAAAAGCAAAAGCCTTTAATTTTAACCTTGAAGGTGCCGTTATGGCGAGTGATGCTTTTTTTCCGTTTCCCGATTGTGTGGAAATTGCGGACAAAGCAGGAATAAAAGCAGTAATCCAGCCAGGAGGTTCAATAAAGGATCAATTGAGCATCGATTATTGCAACGAAAATGAAATGGCTATGGTATTTACCGGAACGCGTCATTTTAAGCATTAAATTTTATTACATTTGTTTAAAACCAAACTTAACACGTTAACTTTCAACACCACCGACTAAAACTATGGGATTTTTTGACTTCCTGACTGAAGAAATAGCCATTGACCTTGGTACTGCAAATACCCTGATAATCCATAACGACAAAGTCGTTGTGGATGCGCCTTCAATTGTTGCGCGCGACAGAACTACTGGGAAAATAATCGCCGTGGGCCGAGAAGCCGCAATGATGCAGGGTAAAACCCACGAAAACATCAAGACAATTCGCCCTTTAAAAGATGGTGTAATTGCAGATTTTGACGCAAGTGAAAAGATGATAAACATGTTTATCAGCGATATTCCTGCATTAAAAAAGAAATGGCTGAAACCTTCGTTGCGAATGGTGGTTTGTATTCCCAGTGGAATTACCGAAGTGGAAATGCGCGCGGTTAAGGAAAGTGCAGAACGCGTTAACGGAAAAGAAGTTTATTTGATTCACGAGCCTATGGCAGCCGCCATTGGTATTGGTGTTGACATTATGCAACCAAAAGGAAATATGGTTGTAGACATAGGAGGTGGAACGACCGAAATTGCCGTAATCGCACTTGGTGGTATTGTTTGCGACAAATCAATAAAAATTGCAGGCGACGTTTTCACGAACGATATTGTGTATTATATGCGCACGCAGCATAACCTTTATGTGGGTGAAAGAACTGCTGAAAAAATAAAGATTCAAATAGGTGCAGCTACAGAAGATCTTGAACTTCCACCAGATGAAATGGACGTGCAAGGTCGCGATTTGCTTACGGGGAAACCAAAACAAGTTCAAACTTCCTATAGAGAAATTGCAAAAGCTTTGGACAAATCCATCCTTCGAATTGAGGATGCAGTTATGGAAACCCTTTCGCAAACGCCACCGGAACTCGCCGCAGATATATACAACACTGGGATTTATCTTGCAGGTGGTGGATCGATGCTACGCGGATTGGATAAAAGGCTTTCGCAAAAAACCGATCTTCCGGTTTATATTGCCGAAGACCCGCTTCGCGCCGTAGTTCGCGGTACAGGAATTTGCTTGAAAAACCTGAATAAGTATAAAAGCGTACTGATTAAATAATTTTTCAGAAGAAACCATTTCTCTGAAAAATTTAAATAGAATAATTGCCCATTTATGGCGTTGCTCCCATTAGAAAGCAGAATATTTTAACCCCAAACAGCAATGCAGCAGATTATATTTTTCTTCATTCGGAATAAAAATTTCCTGTTGTTTGCCGTGCTTTTCACAATTTCTGTAGCGCTTACCATTCAAACGCACAACTATCACAACGATAAATATATTAGTTCTGCAAATTTTATAACTGGAGGGATATATAGCTTCAGAAATAATATTACCGATTACTTAAATCTCGGGAAGGAAAACGAACAATTGCTTCAGGAAAATTTAATGCTTCGGAAGAAATTGGATCAATTTAAGGAGGTTGTAAACGTTGAAAAACTGGACAGCACCGTTCTTCCGAATAAATTTACATATTACACCGCACGGGTTATCAACAATAACTATTCAAAAACTAAAAACCAGCTTACGCTTGATAAAGGCCAAAGTGATAGCTTAAAAATTGATTTGGGTGTAATTTCTTCAAAAGGAATTGTGGGCATTGTAAGTGATGTTTCCGAAAATTACGCAACTGTGCAATCTATTTTGAATACTGAAAGTAGAGTAAATGCAAAGCATAAGAATTCGGGACATTTTGGCTCTCTTAAATGGGACACCAAAAAACCGAACGTAATTCAATTAGTGGACATTCCAAGAATTGCACCCCTTGCCAAAGGCGATACAATTGTAACTAGTGGGCGCTCTACTATTTTTCCTGAGGGTATTTTAATAGGCACTATAAAAGATTTTCAACTTGACAAAGACAATAATTACTATTATGTAAACATCGATCTGTTTAATGATATGACTAGTCTGGAGCACGTGTACTTAATTGAAAATAAGGAAGCAAAAGAAATATTGGAACTGGAAAAAGGAGTGGAAGATGTCGAACAGTGATATAATTATAAATATAGTTCGTTTTATACTGTTGGTTTTTCTTCAGGTGCTTCTGCTTAACAATATAAACCTGGCAGGATACATTAATCCATATGTTTATATATTATTTATAGTTCTTTATCCCTTAGATGGCAACAAAGGACTTTTGATTTTTCTAAGTTTTCTTTTGGGGCTTTCCATAGATATTTTTGAAGATTCCGGTGGCGTACACGCTGCTGCCTGTGCCTTCATTGCCTACATTCGGCCCGTGGTTTTAAAATATTCATTCGGGGTGAGTTATGAGTACAATAGTATAAAAATCAAGAAAGCCGACCCTATGGAAAGGCTTACCTATATTGCATCTTTAGTTTTTATGCACCATTTTGTAATGTTTTCTTTGGAAATTTTTAGCTTTAAGCATATACTGCTATTGCTGAAGTCTACGTTGTTTTCAGGGTTATTTACCATAATTGTGATAGTTAGCACAATGATTCTTTTCAATAGACAATCATCATGAGAAAATTTGTATTAATAGCGTTGGTTTTGCTGGGCGGCGTGCTTTTTACCGCAAGGCTATTCTATTTACAGATTTATGATGCTTCTTCAGATTCGCTTTCACAAAATAGCGCTATCAAAGTAATGTATGATTATCCGCAGCGCGGCTATATGTTTGACCGAAATATGAAACTCTTGGTTTCCAACCAACCTTCGTATGATGTGATGGTGATTCCGCGCGATGTGAAACCGCTTGACACATTGGAGTTTTGCGGCCTGTTGAAAATCACAAAGGAAGAATTCAAGGAAATTCTTCATAAAGCACGAGTCTATTCTCCAAGATTGCCCTCTGTTGTTATCCCCCAACTAAATAAAGCAGATTACGCTTCCCTTTCAGAAAAAATGTATAAGTATGAAGGGTTTTACATTCAGCGGCGTTCCCTTCGCGAATATCAAGTGGACCATTCAGCAAATGTAATGGGCTATATTGCCGAAGTAAACAATGCAATCATTGAAAAAAACCCATATTACCAAATGGGCGAGCTTATTGGTACTGCAGGTGTTGAAAAGGAATATGAAGAAGTATTGCGCGGTGTAAAAGGTGTAAAATATATTCAGAAAGACCGCTTCAACAGAGATATAGGCCCATACAAAGAAGGTATTTTTGACACTTTACCCGAACGTGGTCACGATGTACAATTGACCATTGATGCCGTACTTCAAAAATATGGCGAAGAATTAATGATTCACAAACGGGGCGGTATCGTTGCAATTGAGCCCGAAAGTGGCGAAATACTAGCATTGATAACTGCACCAAGTTATGACCCTTCACTTTTGGTGGGACGCGATCGATCAAAGAATTTTACAAAACTGTGGTATGATACTATCAGCAAGCCGCTTTATGATCGAGTTTTAATGGGTGAATATCCTCCGGGGTCACCCTTTAAGACTTTAACAGCGCTTATTGGCTTACACGAAAACGTTGTAGATACACTTGATACTTTTGCCTGCTATCACGGCTATCGTTACGGAAATCGAACTTTGGGCTGCCACTCCCACCCTAGCCCCCTTGCAATGGTGGGCGGAATTGCAAATAGTTGCAATGCTTATTTCTGCAATGTCTACAAACGTATTATCGATAAATATCCCAATCCACGTGAAGGTATTGATCATTGGCGCGAAGGGCTATTAAGTTTTGGCCTAGGTGATTTTTTGGGTTACGATCTTCCGAGTGGTAAACGAGGCAATATTCCTACTTCAAATTATTACAATAAAATTCACGATTATCCGGCGCACAATTGGTCTTCATTGGCAACCATTTCAAACGCTATTGGGCAAGGAGAAGTTTTGCTTACGCCTATGCAAATGGCAAACTTTACCGCAGCTATCGCAAATCGCGGTTATTATTATACGCCCCACATAATTAAAAACATTATTGGGCCAGACACCATTCCACAGAAATTTAAAGAAAAACATTACACCACAGTGGAACCCGAACACTTCAAGCCCGTGGTGGAAGGTATGTTTCAAGTTTACAAACGCGGTACTGCATCTTCCATACAAATTCCGGGAATAGATATTTGTGGAAAAACGGGAACGGCGGAAAATTTTACTAAAATTGATGGTAAACGTGTTCAATTAACAGATCATTCCATTTTTGTGGCTTTTGCACCAAAAGACAACCCGAAAATAGCAATCGCTGTTTTTGTTGAAAATGGCTATTGGGGATCCCGATGGGCAGGACGGATTGCCGGGCTTATGATTGAAAAATATCTGAAAGGGGAAATAACCCGAACCGATATGGAAAAATACGTATTGGAAGGAAGTTTGGAAGCAGAATACGCAAAACCCTACAGCGGGCAACCTTTTTCAATCAATCGCTAATGGCAGGGAGCAGAACATATGTGCGGTTTGATTGGCTGATGATTTTTATGTACATCGCCCTTGTTGTAATGGGGTGGATAAATATCTATTCCGCCTCACTAAGCGATACTGCAAAAGGTTTTTGGGACTTTGACCAAATTTATGCCCGCCAGTTTATGTTTATTGGTTTCAGTGTCATTCTCATTATTTTTTTGCTTGCCATAGAATCAAAGTTTTACGAAAAATTCGCAAGTGTTTTTTATATCATTTCATTAGTTTCTTTATTGGGACTTTTTATTTTCGGAAAAAATATTTCGGGAGCAACTTCTTGGTATGCTTTCGGAAGCTTTAGCCTTCAGCCCAGTGAATTTGCAAAAGCCGCAACTGCTCTGGCACTCGCAAAATATGTGAGTGATATTCAAACCAATATGCAAGAATTGAAGCATCAAATTGCAGCTTTTATCATTATAGCCTTGCCTGCTATTTTGATTGTTCCACAGCCAGACCCCGGAAGCGCCTTAATTTATGCCGCTTTCGTCTTTACGCTTTACAGAGAAGGATTGCACGGGGTTTACCTTTTGTTAGGCTTATTTGCGGTTATGCTTTTTGTTTCTACCCTTGCATTTGGTGCGGTATGGGTAGCGGTCGCAATCGTGCTCATTGGTGGTATCATTTTTTTTAGAAATAGAAAAAAGCGTCCCAGTATTATTAAATATGCTTTAATTGCCGTGGGGTGCATTGCCTTTGCTTTTTCGGTGAGTTATATTTTTAATAATGTTTTTGAACAGCGTCACCGGGATCGCTTCAACATTGTTTTGGGGAAAGAAGTAGATGCCCGTGGAATAGGCTACAACACACACCAAAGTGAAATTGCAATTGCCAACGGAGGCTGGCTCGGGAAGGGCTGGACGCAGGGTACGCAAACGAAAGGAAACTTTGTTCCGGAACAACATACAGATTATATATTTAGCACCGTGGGCGAAGAATGGGGCTTTGTGGGAAGCATGATTGTAATTCTGCTATTTGTCGGGCTCATTCTTCGTATTATTTTCAAAGCCGAAAAGCAGAAATCGCAATTTGGGAGGGTTTATGGATACAGCGTTGCCGCTATTCTATTCTTTCACTTTTTTGTAAATGTGGGGATGGTTACGGGTATTTTTCCAACGGTGGGGATTCCGCTACCATTTTTTAGTTACGGAGGCTCAGCACTCTGGGGCTTTACCATTTTGCTCTTTATTTTTGTGAAGTTGGACGGNGCGAATTATCATTATTCGTAAAAAAGGAAAAAAAATATCGTTATTACAAACGATAGCTGAAAAAGCACACCCTATTTCCTCCCCCAGGCTTTTAAATTGAGCATTTGCTCTAGTTTATTTTCAATGGAATCTGGCAGTTGCGGAAAAAAATCGATTCCGGTTTTGGCTTCNACTTCGTCAATGGAAACAGCGTATTCATAAAAAGATTCGCTTGATGCACTATTTGGCATCAAAAAAGCAATGGCNTTATAATTTCCATCAGAAGCATCCACTACTATTTTGTAAAATTCATTTGGGACAGAAACATTTTCATCACCGATGGTTTTCATATCTCCTTTTAAAACCCCTCCCGTCACTATATACACTCCATCATATTTTGCNGCCCAATAGCGAACTTTTTGCTCCAAACGGTTCCAGATTCCCGCATTAAAATCGTGATCCTGCGGACTTATATTACTGGTTAAAAACGTTTCATTATAAGCTTCAAAAGACATTCTTCTGTCGCCGGCTGGGCAAAGATGGCCTCGGTCGTATCCAGAGTTTTTGTAGTTACGCCAATCGGCCGATTCTGTTTTTACTTTTNTATCTTGAATAAAATAAGGTCGTTCAAATTCATTTTTAGTCAAATCGCTTTTTTTCAATTCATAAGCCACCCACTCTGCCTGTTCGTTTTCTTCGGAATAGGATAGCGTAAAAAAGTTATGTTTTACAATGGCTCCCGTGGTTGAAGTAGGAAGAAACGAGTCGTCAAATTCTTCAGAGGTATTATTTGTAGTTTTTGAAATTTCTGAAGTGGAAATGTTTTCTTCGCCCAAAAAATCGTCTGCATAATACAATGCAACGGTTACGATTATAATTACTAAGGGGTAAATGTATTTTCTATTCATTTAAATTCTGTTAAGCATTCCGAACATCCATTGCATCCCGAAGTGCATTGCCAATCAACATAAAAGCGGTAACAAGGCTCATAATAGCCAAACCGGGAATAAGGGCAAGATACGGCTTCCCTAAAATAATATAAGAATAGTGGTCTTTAATAATGCCGCCCCAGCTTGGCATTGGCGGTTGTGCGCCTATTCCCAAAAAAGACAGTCCGCTTTCAATAAGAATGGCACTCGCAAAATTGGCCGCGGAAATAATAATAACCGGTGCCATGCTATTTGGCAAAATATGTTTTACAATTATTCTGAAATCGTTAAAGCCCAACGCTCGGGCAGCGGTAACGTACTGCATCTGCTTAACGCCCATTACCTGTCCACGCACCACACGGGCAACTTCTACCCACATGGTAAGCCCAACTGCGATAAAAACCTGCCAAAAACCTTTTCCGAGCGCTAAGGTGATAGCGATTACCAATAATAGCGTAGGGATAGACCAAGTAACATTAATAAGCCACATGATAGCTGCGTCTATCTTTCCGCCAAAATAACCAGCAACTGCTCCAAGGGATATTCCAATTACTAAAGAAATGAAAACCGCTACAAAGCCTATGGCCAAAGAAATACGAATACCAATGAGCATTCGGCTCAACAGGTCGCGACCGTATTTATCGGTACCGAGGAGGAATTTTTTTTCTGAAATATATTTGCCGGAAATTTCATCGGCGGATGATGCATCTGGAAAAAGTGAAAGGNNGTATTCCTTTTGCAAACCTCCGGTTCCATCGGGNGTGTACTCGATAATTTCAATAGAATTTTCTTTTATGCTAAAATTTGAAATTGGAATTTCAGTATCAGCATTTTTTTTTCCAAAAAAGAAAACCGATAATGGGTTCTGCTCTTCTACTTTTACTGGTATGGTAAGCATTTGCACAGAAAAACCCGGGTTTTTTGAATGAATGGAAAGATGCATCTGGTTTGCGTTTTCTGAATTATCGGGCGCCAAAGCATACGCAAAAATCGCTACCAAAACACAAAGTGACAAAAAGCACAAACTGAAAACGCCCCAAAAGTTTTTTTTNAACTTTCGGAGCGCTATCTTAGTTAATGAAGTAGTGTTTTTCACACTTCAAATTTAGTAAAAATTAGTGTGTTTCATTCAGAAACACCCATTCGGTTTACATAATATTAGTTTTTAATATCCGCAACTTTTCCAGCTTTGATATTGTTGAGTTTTAAATCTTCCAATACGTGGACAGCCTCTTCAATGTACATATCCTTGCTCAAGTTTTTATGCCATCTTTTACGCTTTTCAGAAAGTGTAGTGTCCTTCTTCATTAATGCAGCTTCGTATGGCAATGATTCAAAAGTAAGATGATTATCGTATTCATCAATAGCGTCAAAACGTTTAGTTTCCTGTTTGCGCTGCTCAATCTCGGCACTGTACGTTTCGTAATTTAGATTCACTTCTTTTTCATCCCTACGAGCCTTTATCCATTGCGCATCTTCGTCAATCAGTTTTAACTGTTTGTTTTGGGCCATTCGAGCTTTGCTTTTTTGTATGGTTTCGTCATAATCTATATAACCGTCCCATAAATCATATTTTGCAGCATCGATTTTGTCATAAGGTAATGGATTGTCATAATCTCTTTCACCTACATCAATATAGCTATAGCGATCTGGCATTACCACATCACTCTTAACTCCTTCGAGTTGGGTAGAGCCTCCATTTACGCGATAAAATTTCTGAGAAGTAATTTTTAAAGCTCCCATATCGCCCAAATCATTCTTGCGAAGCCATTGATTCAAATCAATTACATTTTGAACGGTACCCTTTCCGTATGTTTGCTTACTTCCCAAAATAATGGCGCGTTTGTAGTCCTGCATTGCAGCGGCAAGAATTTCGGAAGCCGAAGCTGAAAGTTCATTCACTAAAATTACCAACGGACCGTCCCAAACAATCTCACTGTCCTTATCCTCTAGTACTTCCTTATTTCCGTTTGAAGCTACTTGCACTACGGGTCCCTTTTTTATGAAAAGTCCNGCAATATCAACAGCCGTACGCAAAGATCCGCCACCATTATCACGAAGGTCTAAAACCAAACCTTCCATTCCTTGTTCTTTTAAACGAAGAATTTCTTTTTTAACGTCAGTTGCAGCATTGCGCTCTTTGTAATTTTCCATATCAAAATAAAACTGCGGAAGGTTGATAAGTCCAAATTTGCGATCGCCTTTATCAATCAAAGACGATTTTGCGTAGGTTTCTTCAAGTTCAACTACATCGCGGGTAATAACTTTATCAGAAATAGTTCCGTCAACGTTTTTAATGGTAAGTGTAACTTTGGTGCCCTTAGGACCTTTTATCAACTTTACGGCATCGTCAATGCGCATGCCAACAATGCTCACCGCATCTTTTTCATCTTCTTGTTTCACTTTTAAAATTACATCACCTACCTCAACTTTTTCACTTCGCCAAGCTGGGCCTCCACTTATAATTTCAATAATAGTAATGTAATCGTTCTTTTTTTGAAGCCTCGCTCCAATACCTTCCAGCTTTCCAGACATACGAAGGTCGAACCTATCTTTATCGGGCGGCGCAAAATAATTTGTGTGTGGATCAAATTCTTCAACTATAGTGTTTAAATAGATTGAAAAATAGTCCTTGCGCTCCAAATCTTTAGTGAAATCAAAATATTCGTCTAAGGAACTTTTAGTGGTTTCACGAGCTTTTGCTTCAAGCTCCGCCATTGACTTATGCTCAAACGGCTCATCCGTTGATGCAGTTTTTGAATTGTTTGAAAATTCGGAAGCATCCTCCATTTCATCATCTTTATTGGCAGAAGAGGCAATTCCCTTTTCACGGTTTTTTTGATCTTCCACCAAATCATAATATGCAGAAAGTGTTGTGAACTTTAACTGCTGTTTCCAGCGTGCCTTTAATTCTTTTATGGAATTTGCATATGCAAGATTATCGTAATCAACATTTATGGTTTCATTTTCATTGAAATCGAAAGGTTTATCCAGCACTTCCGGATAAATTTTCTTTACATCTTCCATTCTTTCATTGAAACGCTCATAAACCAAATTGAAAAAAGACAAATCTTTATTCTTTATTTGATCGTCTATTTCTGTTTTATATTTGCTGAATTCCTCAATATCTGAAGCAAGGAAATATCTCTTCAAGGGATCAAGTCCGTTGATGAAATCTTTATAAACTCCTGCCGAAAATTCATCATTAATATCTTTTGGGTCATAATGCCCTTTTTGAAGTACATAGGTAATAAGGTCTAAAAGCAGCTTGTCCTTATCGGGATCATTGAATTCCTTAGTAGTAAAACTGCAGGAAGCCACAGAAACGAAAACCGCCAAAAACAAAACTTTAAAATTCTTTTTCATTATCCGCATAGTCGTGGTATTATTTTATGAGTGCCTAAATTATATAAAAAACTGTGCCATTAAAGTATATTGNTACTAATTTTTTGTTAAACAGTTTTTTTTTGATTCTAAATTTAGAATTCTGTTTCCGAAGGCTCTCGGGACAGAATTAATAAATGTATTTTTGTTTTTCAAAATTTGAAAGATTTTATGTCCAAAAAAAGACCACTGATATTAGTAACCAATGACGATGGCATCAACGCGCCGGGTATCCGTACTTTAATTGATGTAATGAATACACTGGGAGACGTTATGGTAGTTGCTCCAGATTCGCCCCAAAGCGGAATGGGCCACGCCATAACTATTAACGATACATTGTACTGCAATAGTATAAAGGTAGTTAATGGTGATCCACACAAAGAATACAGTTGCAGCGGAACGCCCGTAGACTGTGTAAAAATAGCTGTGAACGAAATTTTAAAACGCAAGCCCGATCTTTGCGTTAGCGGCATAAACCATGGAAGTAATTCATCTATTAACGTAATTTACAGTGGAACAATGAGTGCCGCTGTGGAAGCGGGAACGNTGGGTATTCCATCCATCGGGTTTTCACTTTTGGATTATTCCATGGAAGCGGATTTTGGACCCTCAAAAAAGTTTGTGAAGGCTATTGCACAGCAAACCTTAAAAAATGGATTGCCAAAAGGCGTAGTATTAAATGTGAATATTCCCAAATTGAATGCTTCGGAAATAAAGGGCATCAAAGTTTGCCGTCAAGCAAATGCGCATTGGGAAGAAAAATTTGACAAAAGAACCAATCCATTGGGGCGTGATTATTACTGGCTAACGGGTGAGTTTGTAAANGAGGATAAGGGCGAAGATACAGATGAATGGGCTCTTCATAATGGGTTTGTTTCTGTGGTT
The DNA here is from genome assembly GCA_002715485.1 of Aequorivita sp. Lineage (GTDB taxonomy): Bacteria > Bacteroidota > Bacteroidia > Flavobacteriales > Flavobacteriaceae > Aequorivita. The sequence goes on from PAZL01000005.1 coordinate 71,599, forward strand.
CCCGTCCAGTTCGATTTAACAGCGCACCACGCAATGAAAGAACTCAATACTTGGGATTTCTGAAAAGGGAAATAAAATGAAACCACACATTAAAGAAGTTTTTATTGGTTTAGTAATCGGTTTGCTTGCAAATATGGCGGGCACCTATCTATACATTTTCTTTTTTTCTAAACTTAGTCTTGAATCAACATTACAGGCTGCACTGGAAAATGATTTTCTGGGAAGTTTGATTGCATTGGGCGCAATTTTAAATTTAATTGTATTTTTTATCCTTTTAAAAAAGAATCAATTTTATCGTGCCCGCGGGGTGGTTTGGGCTACGGTCATTGCCGCACTCGCCATTTTGGTTTCGAAATTTTTATAAAAAGAAAATTGTTTTAATAATTACTCATTAACTTAGTATCAAAATATACATAAAATGAGACGCGCAGTTTTTCCCGGAACTTTTGACCCCATAACCCTTGGGCACGTAGATATAATAAAACGTGCGCTGCCGCTTTTTGACGAGTTGATAATCGCCATTGGGACGAATTCCGATAAAAAAACTATGTTTTCTTTGGAAGAGCGCATAAAATTTATTGAAGACGTTTTTAAAAATGAGTCCCAGATTAAAGTAAAAAGCTATACTGGGCTTACGGCAAATTTCTGCAAAAATGAAAAAGCTCAATTTATTGTTCGCGGGCTGCGCAACAGCATTGACTTTGCTTATGAACAGTCCATCGCCCAAGCCAATGCAAAAGTAAACGGAGTAGATAGTGTTTTCTTAATATGCAGTCCAGAATATTCACATATTTCATCATCAATTGTAAGGGATATTGCTCGACATGACGGTGATTATCAGGACTTAATACCATAAAATATTATATTTACTGCGAATAATTCATATCTTTATGNGAACTTATTTTAACCAAATAAAGTTTTCAAAATATGGGGCAGGAAAACACTTCTCAGGAAAAGGAAAAAAGATCATCCATCTTAGATTCCGTAAGTAATTGGATTAAACTTGTAGCATTAATTGTTTTGGTAATGGAAGCTATTTTATTGCTCGCCATGACTCTCACCCCTGCTTCGGAACCTATATTTACNCTCTATCCTATCTTGATGCTCCTTCTGGCATTGGCTGTTTTGGCAGCACTATTTATGGATAGATTGCAGCACCGAAAGTCTGATATCGAAAAAATAAAAGCCACCACTGAACTTCAACGAGTGCAGCAAACTGTTAAAGTGGATACTATGGAAATATCAGTAGATCCCGAAAAAAGCACTACCAAAGAACTGGAAACTGGTGCAAATATGTTTACTGATAATATGCTTCAGTTTTCCTTTAAAAAGCCTGCTGGGGATGGGTGGCAGGCTCCAAAGTTTATAAAATACGCAGATTTTGTGCGCAACACATACTTTACAAATCTTCCCGATGACCAACTGGAAGAATTAATTACAGCAAATTCTCCCTACGGAAAACTATTTTTCAATGCTAAGATAGTATCGGTGGTTTTTGGAGAGCCTAAGGCTATTGAAATGGATGAGAACACCTCTACAGAAAGCATTGAAAATTATTTATCAAATATGGTAGAAAAATACAAAAAAGAAGGAACCGAGGTTGCGGAAGAGGAAATAAAAGAAGCTCGCGTAAAGCTAAACCAAACCGAAAATATATCAAAAATTGGGTTTGCGGTTGATTTTAAAATAATGGCGATGGACAAAAATGATATGGACACTCCTTTTCTAGACAATAGTCTTCCTAATTTGTTCCTAAATTTTGGCTCAATCATTAAAGAACCCATTGATTCGCTCAAAACAGACGACAACTCGCTACTCTGGACCACAAAAAACAAATTAAAATATATACATCTTGATGGTGAACCCTATGGCAGCTTCAGTATATACCGCCTTTATAGGTTATTGAAAAACGACGATTATATCTACTTCTGTTCTGCGCAATGGTCACCACAAATTGAAGGTGCCCATTTTGCCTGGGACAGCCTTAAAAAATCGTTTGAGTCCTTCAAAATTCTGAAATAAAAAACCCTCTCAGTTTCCTGAAAGGGTTTTCAAAAATAATTTTATTAAAAAATTATAGCGCAGCTACGTGCTTAGCCATATTTGATTTTAAATTGGAAGCCTTATTGCTATGGATAATATTTTTCTTCGCCAATTTGTCGATCATAGAAACAACGCTTGGAAACATAGCCTCTGCTTCTTTCTTATCAGAAAGCTCTTGAAATTTCTTCATGGCGTTACGGGCAGTTTTATGCTGGTAACGGTTACGCAAGCGCTTTGCCTCGTTGCTTCTTATTCTCTTTAATGCTGACTTGTGATTTGCCATTTTTATTTTGTTAAATTCTAAATTTTGTAGTCCGTAGGGGAATCGAACCCCTGTTACCAGGATGAAAACCTGGCGTCCTAACCCCTAGACGAACGGACCATTTTTTATTTTCAAATGCGGATGCAAAAATACAACAATTTTTGAATGGCGCAAATCCTAAATAACTTTTTTCAAAAAAAATTAATACGCTTTTGCAAAAAGCACTTTCCTTTCGGAAGGTTTGCCAGTAACAATGCAAGTTCCCGAGGTTTTATCACCTTCCAAAGGAATACATCTAATGGTTGCTTTTGTTTCATTTTTAATTCGCTCTTCTGTTTCGGGAGTACCGTCCCAATGGGCCAGTACAAAACCTCCTTTTCCATTTAAAACTGATTTAAATTCTTCATATGAAGCAACTTCCGTAGTGTGTTNGGCCCTATAAGAAACCGCTTTTTGAAATAAGGTTTCTTGAATTTCATCCATTAGAGAAATTACCTTATCAACAACATTTTCATTAGCTATAAATTCCTTTTGAAGCGTGTCTCTTCGCGCAAGTTCTATAGTCCCTTTNTCNACATCTTTTGGGCCGATGGCTATACGCACAGGAACACCTTTCAACTCGTACTCATTGAATTTCCATCCCGGTTTGTGGGTATCACGATTGTCATATTTCACGCGAATTCCTTTGGAACGCAGTTTCTTCATTAAATCTATAGCAACTTCATTTACGGCATCAAACTCTTCATCCTTTCTATAAATAGGCACGATCACCACTTGATCTGGCGCTAAATTTGGAGGCAGCACCAAACCGTTATCATCACTGTGAGTCATAACCAAAGCACCCATCAATCTTGTAGACACTCCCCATGAAGTTGCCCAGACATAATCCAATGAACCNTCTTTGGCCGCAAATTTCACATCAAATGCCTTTGCAAAATTCTGACCCAAAAAGTGCGAAGTGCCCGCCTGCAATGCTTTTCCGTCTTGCATTAAGGCCTCAATACAATAAGTTTCAAGGGCGCCTGCAAAGCGCTCGCTCTCGGTCTTTGTTCCTTTTACAACTGGNATGGCCATATAATTTTCAGCAAATTCAGCATATACATTCATCATTTGTTCCGCTTCAGATATGGCTTCATCTTTGGTGGCGTGAGCCGTGNGACCCTCTTGCCAAAGAAATTCAGCAGTACGCAAAAACAGACGCGTGCGCATTTCCCAACGAACTACATTTGCCCATTGGTTTATTAAAAGTGGTAAATCTCGATATGACTGTATCCATTTTCGGTAGGTATCCCAAATGATAGTTTCAGAAGTTGGACGAACGATTAATTCTTCTTCCAACTTTGCTTCAGGATCTACAACAATTCCGCTACCATCTTCGGCATTCTTTAATCTATAATGTGTAACAACGGCACATTCCTTTGCAAAACCATCAACGTGACTGGCTTCTTTACTAAAATATGACTTTGGAATGAAAAGTGGGAAATATGCATTTTGATGGCCTGTTTCCTTAAACATTCTATCCAGCTCTGCCTGCATTCGTTCCCAGATGGCATATCCGTATGGTTTTATGACCATGCATCCACGAACTCCTGAGTTTTCGGCAAGGTCTGCTTTGATTACCAGTTCATTATACCATTTGGAATAATCTTCTGCTCTCGTTGTTAAATTCTTTGCCATAGCCTGGTTTTTGGCACAAATGTTGTGTCTATGTTAAATGATTAGTTATTGTCCGCAAAACTACTTATTTTTATGAAGTTCAACAATAAAATTACCACAGATATGTCCTTTCAAAATATAAATATAAAACGTTTCAAGCCTTTAGCATTTATAGGTCTATTCGCCTTTTTGCTAACAGCTTGTGGAACGTATAACAATGGTTACAATCAAAATGACGGCATTTATTCCTCTGACAATAATTCAACTTCAGAAGAAGAGTACGTAGATGATGATTCTAACAATGAAAAAGCAAATTATTATCAGCAATATTTCCGTAGTAAATCTGAAGCATATGCTGATCTACCCGAAGAAGGAGCTATTTTTACTGATATTGAAGCCTATTCAACTACGGAAAGTTTGGACGAAGATGGCTATATAGTTATTGAAGAAGATTATGATGATGAAGCTTATGGCCCTTGGGGAAGCAATAGCGAAGATATTACCGTAAACATTTACAATTACGGAGGTTANGGCTATGGATTTTATCACAGACCGTATTGGTATGGTGGGTATTGGGGTTATCCATATTATGGTTACCACACNCCCTATTGGGGCATGACCTATGGATGGGGTTATCCATATTACGGCTATGGTTATGCATATCCTTATTACGGTTATGGGTATCCTTATTACGGTTACGGATATTATAACTCACATTATTATAACCACAACCCATATAATAATATATCATATAATCGCGGAAGAAGAAACACTGATTATAATAGAACAAGCACCCGTGGAAGAACCAATAATGTCTCTACTCGTANTTCCTACAGTCGTTCCGAACTGTCTAGACGTGTAAACAGAAACAATGTGCGCGCGAACACAAATACTAGAAATACCCGCAGTAACATACGCAATATACGTTCAAACTCTAATAGCACAATACGAAACACCCGTTCTAACTCAACAATTCGAAATAACAGTTCACAGCCCACAAGGAGCAATACTACAAGAAGAAGCAGTAACTACTCCTCTCCCACCAGAANCAATAGTTCTGGTTCTATAAGAAGTTCAGGTGGCAGTGTTCGTTCTAGCGGTAGTAGCGGACGTTCTGGAGGCAGTAGAGGGCGCGGAGGACGCGGTTAAATTTATTATCAGAATAATTTTCAAACATAGATTAAATATATTATGCCCAATGATCATTTCTTTAAAAACGAAATGCTACTTTGGGCTTTTTTCTATATCACTTTTTTAAATTAAAAATTAAATGAAAAAAATATCATTGCTATTTATAGCATTTTTTACTTTGAGTATTCTAAATGCTCAAAACACTACTGACGGTTTACGATATAGTTTAGATGAAAATATCGGTACAGCTCGCTACACTGCCCTAAGTGGCGCTATGGGAGCTTTGGGAGGAGATTTTTCTGCTACAAGTATAAACCCAGCAGGCGGTGCAGTTTTCTTAAATTCTAGCTTAATGTTTTCTACATCATTATTTGATATTGAAAACAACGCTAACTATTTTGGGAATAGTGAAAAAAGTTTTTCAGATAATATTACTATAAATCAATTGGGTGGAATTTTTGTAATCAATAACTCTAATGAAGAATCAATATTTAAAAAGTTCACTATTGGAGTAAATTATAATATGGATAAAAATCTGGATAACGAACTTTACATTGCCGGCACAGGTAATACATCAATTGGCGACTTTTTCCTATCGCAAGCCCAGGGCATTCCCCTAAATCTTTTGCAATTACAGTCAGGTGAATCCATTTCAGATTTGTATCAGTATTTGGGAGAATATGAGGGCACTGCAGCCCAAAATGCTTTTTTAGGATATCAAGCATTTTTATTTGATCCTGTTGACCCTAACAATCCTTCAAATACAAATTATATTTCCAATATTTCCAATGGAAGCTTCAATCAAGAGTATGCTTATCTTTCTGAAGGATACAATAGCAAGTTCACAATAAATTTGGCTACCCAAGTTACAAACAATTTATTTTTTGGAGCAAACATTAATACCCACACTATCTATTTCAACCAAAGTTCCTTCTTACTTGAAAGTAATAACAACAGCGGCTCAACCATAAACAGGGTAGGTTTCGAAAACAATCTTACCGCAAATGGCGCAGGAGTTTCAGCACAACTAGGTGCCATCGCAAAAGTAGCAAAGAACTTGCGCCTGGGCTTAAGTTTAACATCTCCAACCTGGTATCAAATATCAGAAGAAACCACCCAATATCTTGAAAGTCGAAGACTGTTTCAAGGGCAGANTATAAATGAAGTTGTAGATCCAATGGTAATAAATGTATATGAAGATTACACACTAAAAACTCCTGCTAAAGTAAATGCGAGTGCTGCCTACGTTTTTGGTCAAAATGGTCTAATTAGCTTTGATTATTCCTATCAAGATTTTGCTTCAATTGAATTTAGCCCAACCGACGATCTCTTTTTCAATAATTTAAACAATACAATTGAAAACACTTTAAAGGGCGTTTCATCCTATAAAGCAGGCGCTGAATACCGTTTAAACCAATTAAGCCTTCGTGGAGGNTTTCATTACGAGGAGAGTCCCTATAAAAATTCTGAAGTTTTAGGAGAACGCGTTGGGTTCTCGTTGGGCGCAGGTTATAATTTTGGAAAATTTACTGCTGATCTTGCCTATTCGCGTTCAGAACAAACAAGAAATCAACAATTATACTCCATCGGATTAACCGATGCCGCAGAGATAAACTCAATTTACAGTAATTTTGTTCTTTCTCTAGGATTCAGTTTTTAAACTTTTTATTTAGATTAACAAAAGGAGCAACAAGTTTCAGTTTTCAAATTATAATTTTTTTTTGAAATATATAAAATTGTTTTTATTATNATTAAGGTCAATTTTTTGAAATATTACAAATAAAGAAACAGACTCTATAATCGCTCTCCTTTTCCAAAATAAAATAGCGCAATAAAAAAAAACATTCTTTACTAAAAANGAAAAGCTCTGCTGTATGGCAGAGCTTTTCTTTTNTTCATAATTTCTATTTATCGTTTTAGGGTAAAGTGTCCTTTGAATTCTTTTCGGCTTCCGTCCTCGGTGTACTCCACGCGGAACCAGTAGTCGCTCGATGGCATGGGGCTTCCCCCGTAGGTGCCGTCCCATCCCTGGCCCAGCGGGCTGAGCTGCTTGAGCAGCTTCCCGAAGCGGTCAAAGATATAGATTTTGGCCGTAGGGTCGCCGCTGGCGATGCCTATGATGTTCCAGGTGTCATGGTAGCCGTCGCCGTTGGGCGTAAAGTACGGCGGGTAGTCGATCACCCCCACCTCGAAGGTCACGCTGCCGCAGCCATAGACGTCCCGGATGGTCACCGTGTGGTCGCCGGGGGCCACGCCCTCGAAGATGTTGCTCTCCTGGAAGGGGCCGTTGTCCAGCTGGTACTCGTAGGTGCCCTCGCCCGTGGCCACCACCTCGATCACATGGTTGCCCGCAAAGGCCCCGTTGAGCAGGTTGGCCCCATAGGTCAGCGGCGGCGAGGACACGGTCACCGTGGCACTGGCCGTGCTGTCGCAGCCCGAGGCCAGCTCGGTGATGGTCACCGTATAGGTCCCGCCCTGCAGCGCGATGATGGATGGGCCGGTCTCCCCGACGATGATCACCCCGTCCAGGTCCCACTGGAAGGTGTACAGCGACGGGTCGAGCCCCGTATCGATCACCGGCGGCGAGGGACTGCCCTCCTCCTGGGCAATCGGGTTCCCGTTCTCGTCCACGCAGAGGCGGTACCCACCGCCAAGGACCACGTCCGGCAGCTGCTCCACCTTCAGCACCATCTCCGCCACGGCATAGCACTTGGGCTCAAAGATGTTCACCTCGTTGGTCACGCGCACATAGATGCGCTGCGGGTTGATGATGTTCACGTACGGAAAGCTGATCGCCCCGGTGCCCGACTCGGCACCCTCGAGGGTCTCGTAAAAACTGAGGCTGAAGTCCGCAGGGTCCTGGCCCGCGAGTATCCCCGCGCGCAGGTCGGAGACCTGCTGGTTGGTCACGTCCTCAAGGTCGAACTCCGCAAAGCCGTCGCTCGGCGGAAGGTTGTCGCAGATAACGAAGGGCTCCGCAGGGGCCACCGCTATGGCGCCCGGCTGCACGATGAGCTCGAAGCTCTGCACACCGCCTATGTAGCAGCCCGTCTCGGCGTTCACGATGCCCGTATAGATGGTCTGCGGGTTTATCGGGTTGTTGTTGGCGTCCCGGTTGCGGTGCGCCGTGGTGTTCACGATGGCATTGGTATTGTTCTCCGCATCGAGCGCCGTCAGGTAAAAGCTCACCTCGAACGGCGGGGACGGCTGGCCCCCCAGGATCTCGGGGATCTTGGTGGTCAGGTCAAAGATGCCCACCTCCCCGCCATCCGGCGAACAGTAAACGTAGGGAGATACCTCCGCGCTGTCGTCCGGAACGGGCTCCACGATAAGCTCAAGCTCCACGATCTCAAAGCAGCCCGAGGTGGGGCTGGTGGCCCGCACATAGATGGTCTGGGGGTTGCTGGTATTCTGGTACACGGTGGCCTCCAGGGCGGGGATCTCGTTGGCCTGGCCAACGGCATCCGCATAGCTCTCATAGTAGCCCAGGGACCAGCTGTTCCCGTTGAGTATCTGGGCGCTGCGCCCGGTAAGGTCGAAAAGCTCCACCCCGTCATAGGGGCCCGGAGGCACGATCACGTTGTAGTCGCACAGCACGATGGGGTCCGGAGACACGGGCCTTGGGTTGCTGATCACCCGAAGGGTCAGGGTGGTAAAGGAGATGCAGCTACTGTTGCTGTCCTCCACCCGCACATAGAGCACCTGTGGGTTGATCGGGGCCCCGTTCGCGTCCACGTTCACGTAGGCGGTATCGGGGTCGATACGGTCGGTATTGTCGCGCGCGTCCTGCTCGGTAAGGAAATAGCTCACCCCCTGGGTCAGCACCCCGTTGGTTATCTCGGAGTTCTTCTGGGTAAGGTCAAAGGTGGCGATCCCATCGTTCTCCTGGCCCAGGTCATCGCACTGCTCCAAGGGGGCGGGATCGGTTATCGGAAGGCCGCTGTTCACGATAAGTTCAAACTGGCCCACCGCAAAGCATTCCGTCAGGTCACTGTCCAGGCGCACCCAGATGGTCTGTGGGTTCGCGGCGTTGGTGTAGGCCTCCGGCGTTACGATAAAGTTTATGCCCGCGATGGCATCGGCCTGGCTCAGGTGGTAGGTAACGGTGACGTCCGTCTGCGGCGGGTTGCCCAGTATCAGGTCCTCCTGTACCGTAAGGTCGAACTCCGCAAAACCGGAATCGTCACAGGCGATAAGGTCAGGAAGGTCCTGGGGCACCACAGGGGAGGGCTCCACGATCAGCTCCAGCTCCACGATGGCATAGCAGCCAGTCCCGGCCGGCGGACCGCCATAGGCCGCGCGCACGTACAGGGTCTGGGAAAAGGCAACGATGTTCTCGTAGGGACTGGCCAACGGAAAATTGCCCGTATTGGCATCCAGCAGGTTCTCGTGGTAGGTAATGGCCAATGTAGGGTCACCGCCACGTATCTCGGCGCTCTTGCTCTCCAGGTCAAAGGAGGCAAACCCGTTGTTGTCAACGTCACAAGCTACCAGCGGGGTCGGCTCCACCGGCTCCGGGTTCGGGTTGACGATGATAAAGAAGCTAAGAAGCCCACGGCAGGTGTTCTGCCCCACCACGGTCACGAAGATCTCCTGTAGGGGGCTGGTGGTATTCTGGTACGCGGAAGGGTCCGCAATGCGGATATCGTTGTTCTGGTCATCCTGCGATGCGTAATAGTAGACCGCCAAAGTGGGGTCGCCATTGGTGATCACGGGCGTGTTCAGGGTCAGGTCGAAAGTGGAGATGCCATCGTCATCGGTACTGCCGTTGACCTCGTCGTCACAGAGCGCCAGGTCGTTGGCGGTGCCGGAACCGGGATAGAGCCCCATCTCGATCTCGAACGGCGTCACCCGCGCACAGCCGGTGGCAAGGCTCTCCAGGCGCACCCAGATGGTCTGGCCCGAGCTCGGGAAGGCATCCGCCGGATCGATGGCGTTGATACCGGCCTCGGCCTCGGCCTGGCTCTCATAATAGGTCACCGGCGCAAAGTCATCGGGGTCCTGTACGCCATACACCGAACCGTCCTGTACGGTAAGGTCGAAAACGGCGGTGCCGTCACCGTCCTCATCGCACGCGAAGAGCGGGTCCTGGAGCGTGGCGTCCGGCGCATCGGGCAGCGGGACCACGATAAGCTCCAGCTCCACGATGGTATAGCACGGAAGCTGCTCGGGCGGTACCTGGTTGGTCACGCGCGCAAACACCGTCTGGCTGTAGGGCACAATATTGGTATAGGGGCTTACGATCTGGGTCCCGGGAAAGGCGTTCTCCGCCTCCTGCAGGGTCTCGTAGTAGAGAATGGTCACATCGGTCTCCCCGTTGAGTATCTCTGCATCGCGCTGGGTAAGGTCGAACGTGCTCACGATCCCGTCATCGTCATCGTCACAGATGGTGATCGGCTCCGGGTCCGGGTTCGCATTGGGGTTCGGAAGTACCGTAAGGGTCACCGTGATCAGGTTCGAGCACCCGAACGACGAGGTCACGCGCCCTATCACGGTCTGGGGGGTGGCTATGTTCTGGTACATCGTCGGGTCCGCAATGGGGATGCCCGCAGCCTCATCGGCGGGGGTCTCGAACCAAAGTACGCTCAAGGTAAGGTCGCCACCGGTGACCAGAATGTCCTGGGTGGTCAGGTCGAAGGTCGAGACCTCATCGGTCGGGGTACTGCCCTGGAGCTCGTCATCGCACAATACCATCTCGAAGGGACCGAGGTCCAGCGGGATCGGGTCCACTACCAGGGTCAATGTCACAATATCATAACAGCCCTCCGCACCATTGGGGTTCGGGGGAATGCTGCTGTTGGCGTTGCCCACCACCAGCACATAGATGTCCTGCGGGTTACTGGTATTGGTGTACGC